>SXIK01000070.1 GCA_005772855.1 Planctomycetia bacterium
CGAGCAAGTAGACGGGATCGCTCAAGTCCCGCTCCTGATCCCCGTTGACGTCGCCGTTGTCGAGCGCATAGCCGGCCGAGGGCGCACTCTGAGCCGCCAGCGGCAGGCTCAGAACCGCCGAGAGCGCACAAGTGCCCAGGCCCCAACACAAGACATTCCGTCGTTCCATGTCAACCTCCCTCAGAAAAAACGTGAACCCCGTCGAGTCGGAGGCCCATGAGCACAGCGCCCGCAGGATCTTCCTCTCTCGACCTTGAAGGACTTCAGTCGAACAGAATCCTTGAACTCCTGCTGCCAACAGATGTCAGCGTTCGAGATCGCCCCCCTTCGTGAACGTTAAACCCTCCGGACAACCCAGGTCCGGATTTCTTCCCTCGTTCTGCTCGCGACGCCTGCCGGGTGTTTTTACCCGAGGCTCTTGCCCTGCTATTTCTCAGGACATCCTGGAGCTTTGTGCACGGAGTTCCGCCATGGTTGGGTATTGCCTCTGGATTTCGGGTGCCTCCGGCGGAGGATCCCTGGGGGTCGGTGGGTTCTGGGGCGCTGTCGCGGTCGCGAAGATAAAAAGGGAACAGAAGCTCGACCGGCCGCCCCGACCACTGCCCGGACTCTTGCGACCATCCGCCCCTTGGGCCGAATCCTCGAGAGCGCAAGCCTTCAGCAGCAGGAGCGCCATCAGCCCGACGAAACAGTTGCCGATCTCCATGAGAATCCTCCTTTGGTCGTGCTTCTTGAGCCGTTGCTTGCACGTCGCGGGTTCGTTGCCGCCTGCGTGCGGATCCCGGTTACGCGAGCGTGCGCCAGCGGGCTGCGTACCAGGGCCCTGTGGAGCATCCCGGGGAGCTCGAGATCATCGACGTGGGTGCCGAGCCCCTGGATGAGGCGCGGATCCTCCACCCGCTTGATGGGACGCCCGCAGTAGGGCGCCCGCTTCTTTTTTTCGTGGCGGTCCTGGCGGCAGCCATAACTTCCTCCCTCCCGGCGCGGCCAGGGCGCTCGCGGCGTGCTCCACGGCGTCGATGATGTGCGAGTAGCCCCTGCAACGGCAGAGATTGCCGCAGAGGCCCCCGGCGATCTCCTCCCGCGTAAGCCCCGCGGATTGCGCTCGAGGAGCGCGGCCGCGGCCCAGGATCATGCCCGGCGTGCAGTACCTGCACTGGAGGCCGTTGTACTCCCAGAAGCCCTGCTGCACGGGGTGGAGCTTGCGCCGTCCTGCGGCAGCCCCTCGATGGTCGTCGCGCCGCGGCCTTCGGCCTGGACGACGAGCACGGTGCAGGCGCCGCAGAGGCTGGTCTCGCAGCCGACGTGCCTGCCGGCGTTCTTGCGGCGGCAGATCCTGGCGAACGCGCGGTGGCTCTCCCCGGGATCCGTTCCAATGCCGGCAGCGAGAGTGGCCGTCGCGCAAGCGGAGAAGGGCGCTGGCGGGGCTTCGACCCACCCGGCGCGCTTGCGTAAGAAGGTGGTGAGGGCGTGGAGAAGGCGGCCTCCGCGAGCGGACAGAACGAGCCGTCCTTGAGGAAGGGGCCGGGGGAGCACAGCGCGTGGGCCCACGAAGTCGGGGGGCTCCGTCCTTCCGGCAACATCATCGCGGGAAACCATGATGGGCCTCCCGGCGGTACCGCACGGCGTCCCGCTGGCGCGAGAAGCCCCCGATCAACGGGGCGGAGTGACACTGACCAGCGTGATCTTGAGCTTCGATGGCGAGCGCCGCGCCGTATCCGACTGGCCTGTCGCCATCTCGATCTCGTACGACGCGACCATCCCGTCTCGGACGCGGTACGTGGCCCGACCCGCGAGCTCGTCGAAATCTCGGGCCTGGCCGTCGCCCTGGATCTGGTAACGCTCGATGATCGCGAACTGCGCCAGCTCCTCGTCCGCAGCCCGGCGAATTCCCTCGAAGCAGAGGCCGTTCTGGGGATGCCGCGTGGTCAGAGTCTGACCCCGGGGGACCTTCTCCCGGGGAGAGGCCCCAAGCGTGCTGAGGCGCTTCGATCGGGTCCCATCCCTGCGGTACACCATGTCGTCCTCGAGGGAAATGCCATGGATGCGGGCGCTCACCAGCGCTGAGGCCAGATGGAGGTACACGGTCGAAAGGGTATGTTCCAGGCCCTCGATGCGGGGAAACGCGTCTTGGCCATCCACCAAGTCCAGCAGGCCCTCGGCGCTCCTCCTGACCCTGAACGGAACTCTGAGCGCTTCCTTCTCGACTTCCGAGAGCGGACCGCGAGGTGGATCCGTCCGGCCGATCGTGCTCGGCGCAGGGTCGGCCGTGCTCCGCACGGCGGCGTCGGTGAAGCTCCAGCGGAATTGGCCGTCATCACTGGCTTCCAGAAGGACCCTGGCCTCGAACCAGGTCTCGCTGATGACGGGTGGCCTGCCCCTCGCGATCGTCAACGTTTTCTCGACGCGGTACACGTAGACATGACCCGCGAGGGGTCGGAGCTCCAGCGTTCGGTTGTCCTGGGTAGTCGCCCCTGCCGGGGGCTCCGTCGCAAGGCACCCGGCCAGGCTGGTGGACTCGAGGCAAAGGATGAGGACGAGATACAAACCGATCCGACGAATCAGGACACCGATGGGGACGGATTGTCCGACTTCGACGAGCTCTCCGAAGCTCAGCTCACGGACTTCGCGCGTTTCAACGACTTCTGTCCGGGCTTCGTCCTCGATGGCAGCCTGTCGACGGCCCACGGCACCGATCCGCTCTCGATCGACACGGACGGGGACACCCTTACCGACGATTTCGAGCTGCTGGTCGGCTGGAGCGTCACGGTCCCGACGGAGCGAGGGCAGGAGGTTTGCCACGTCCTCACGGACCCGACCCGTCGTGATACGGACTTTGATGGCCTGAACGACAACTTCGAGCGCACGCACACCGTCGAAGGCTTGGCAGCGCCTTCGAGCGACCCCACCGACTTCGACTCGGACGACGATGGTCGGACCGACGGCAACGAATGTCCTACCGCTTCCTGCCAAACCAATCCGCTCGTCCCCGACAAGAAAGTTACGATCCGCTACATTCAGATGACGCTCGAGAGAGGCAGTGCGGACGGGGGCCTGGACCTGGTGGACATCAGTTACGCATTCGGCGCCAAGCGGTCGGATCAACCGCATTTGCCAAGTCAGCAGCGCTTCGTTGTCGCCACTGCGGATGACTGTCCCGGGGATTTCTACAGTGTTTGCAACCCGTCCCAGTGCCAGCTCAAAGAGGGCAACGACATCGTCTTTAACTCCTCCGCAGCCAGGTCCGGCGATATCCTCGAAAACGAGAGGGTCTTTGCGCTCAAAGCTCGCCAGGGAATTCTCCTCAACGGAGTCGTCGACCAATGGGAAGGTTGCCCCACGAACACGCTGCACGTCAAGGGGTTCTGCACCGATGCCGCAGGTGTCGCAGGCGTGAGCTGCTGCGACACTGACGGCTCCACGGATTGTCCCGCGGGCCAAACTTGTATGCTCTCGAGCTTCGAGCCCCGGACGTGCCAGGGCTGCGGAGTCGTGGGCGTCAATGGCAGGTCTTGTAGATCTGACGGCGACTGCATCGTGGCCCTCGGGCCGTTGACCTGCGGCAGATGCTTGGGCAACCCGTGCTCGGGCCAACCCGGGCCTTGCGTGATTCAAAGCGGCGTGAACCTGGAGTGCAGACCCTCGACAACCACCGGTCCGACCGGGCACATTAGCTACTTGAAGTCGCTGTCCTACGAGACGCTCCAGGACGGATTCTCCACGGATATCGTTACCCTGAACGACCAGGGAGCCGGAGGTATGTCGCAGGGCTTCGGAGTTACGCTGACCGTCGAAATCATCGTGGACTAGCACTTGCTCGGCGTCTCCTCCCTTGGCTTCCACGGAGTCCGAGGGAGGAGGCCGCCCGGCATCCATTTGGAGTTTCATCGGATCCATGCAGAATCGATTTCAGGTGCATCTGCCTCACTGGATGGCGATCGCAACCGTCTTGACTTTTGGAGCCGTAGCCCCGGCTCAGACACCTGAGGCGCCGGCTGTGGGCCAGCCTGCACCCGAAGCGGAAGCTATTGTGCGCGTTCGCTTCGGCGATCTCTCCGACGCGCCGTCCATCGGTCACAGCGAAGCTCCGGTGACCGTGGTCGCCTTCATCGACTACCAGTGTCCCTACTGCGCCCGTGCGCACGAGACCATGGAGAGAGTCCTCGAGAAGTACCCCGAGAAGGTCCGGATCATCTTCAAGCACAACCCCCTCGCCTTCCATCCCGACGCGGAGCAGGCAGCACAAGCAGTCCTTGCGGCTCAGGACCTGGGAAAGTTTCCGGAGATGCACCGCAAGCTGCTGGCGAATCAGAAGGAGCTCGATCGCGACAAGCTCATCGCCTACGCCGAGGAAATCGGGATCGCGCCCGAGGAGTTTCGAACCGCCCTCGACTCGGGCCCCTTTGCCGACAAAGTGAAGGCTGACGTGGCCCTGGCCGAGAAGGTCGGCGTCAACGCAACGCCTTATTTCTTCGTCAACGGCCGGGAGGTGCGCGGCGCCAAGCCGCTGCAGGCGTTCGCGAAACTTATCGACGAGGAGCTCGCCGGCCCGGCGGCGCCGACTCGCTGGGTCGACCGCGTCGAGCCCCAGACGAGCAAGACCAAACAA
>SXIK01000071.1 GCA_005772855.1 Planctomycetia bacterium
ATCGCCTGCGAATGATCGCCGCCAGCTTCCTCGTGAAGGATCTGCTGGTTGCGTGGCAGCAAGGCGCCGCGTGGTTCTGGGACACGCTGGTCGATGCTGACCTCGCCCAGAATACGCTCGGCTGGCAATGGACTGCCGGCTGCGGCGCAGATGCCGCACCCTACTTTCGCATCTTTAACCCGGTGCTCCAGGGAGAAAAGTTTGACCCGCACGGCGACTACGTACGTCACTGGTGTCCCGAGCTGGCGGGTTTGCCTGACAGGTGGATTCACCAGCCGGACAAGGCGCCGGCCAAGATTCTCGCCGCCGCCGGAGTCGGGCTCGGAGACAGCTATCCCAAACCGATCGTCAGCCACGCCCTGGCACGTGAAGCGGCGCTGGAAGCCTTCTCACGAATGAAGTCAGGTGTCGACACTCACGGCTGAGTTGTCAGCGGGCAGCTCCTTCATGGAGAGCGGGTGCGGACGGAACTGAAAAAGTCGCCTCGAGCGAATCGCCCACGGTCCTGGCGGGATCAGATTGTGAGTACGGCGTGTCGACTGCTCGCGGACCACGCCTCGGCGTTCGACAAGCGCCGGGCGCCTCTGGCGCAGGAGGCGGTGGGGAGACGGCGAGGTGCTTGCGTATTCGGCGCGAGCCCGGCATACTTCACGCTCACTTCAAGCTTGGGGCATCAGGCGGCGAGGTCGATGGTATGAAGGATCATGGAAGGAGCTTTCCCATGTTGCGTTGCTTCCTGCCGAGAGCTGTGGGCGCTTTCTATTGGAGCTTGTTGTCGGTAGTTCCGCTTCATGCGCAATTTCCACGGGTAACCTACGAAGTGCAGGCCGGCAGCGTCCTTGAGGATACCTGCATCAAGTGCGAACGCCGAGATATCGAGTATCACCTCAGAGGGACGTTCGTGCTCGAGCGGCTAGCCGTGAAGATCAAGGGTTTTGCCTACAGTATCAGCGACGTGAAGCTCACGTGCGTGGGCCTCTCTGGCGAATGCCAGCTAGAGGTGACAGGGGAAGGTTCGCACTATCGCCCGGATCTTGAAAACCAATCCACCGAGCTGACGCTTAACATCAACGGCAGGGATGGGATTGTGCTCAAGAGCGAAGCTGTGAGAGCGGAAGCGGCCTGGCCGGCCTTTGACACCTCGCTTGGCGAGGACAGAAGTCAGGATCCAATTTCCGTCTTCACCCTGCGGCTTGTTGCTGCGCCCAGGGTCGAGCAAACCGACTACGAGCTCGTACCCGGTGACCCGACGGACGAGTCCGGAAGCTTTCTCGAAGTGGTTTGCCCGGTTTGTCGTCCGGCGGATCCCCGCGTGCCACTTGGGGGAAGCTTCAAGGTCGGGCTGATTGAAAGCGTGGAGAATGGATTCAGCGTATACAGCTTGAGTGCAATCGAGTGGCGAGGATTGTTGGTGCCGCCGAGAACACAGTACAGCATGGTGGGCTCAGGGACTTATGAGGAAGGCGGTGGATCAGCGCCCATGAAGCAAATGCGCTTGACCCTGGAGGTCAACAGTTCGCCATGGAGCATTTTCAGGGGCGGCCCGGTGAGCGTGCTACCTGGCGAGGCGTTTCCGCTGATTGTCATGGACGTTGAGGAAGAGCTGCGAGAGACGCGCTGGTACCGGCTTCACCTCGTTGCTCGCCCATCGACGCCTCGAAAATTTCGGCGTGCCGACTCCAACACGGACGCGAAGGTCGACCTTGCCGACGCAGTCTTCACGCTGAATTCGCTTTTCGTGGGCGGAGCGGGGCCGGCTTGCCTCGACGCCGCCGACGCCGACGCGAGCGGCAAGCTCGACCTCACCGATGTCGTCGTCACCCTCGGCTTCCTGTTTCTTGGCGGCCCCGCGCCCGGACCGGCCACGTGTGGAATCGCACTTGAAGCCAGGTTGGGCTGCGCAAACTACGGTGTCTGCGGCCCTGGTTGATCGAATGGCGTTTGTACAGGCCTCCCGGGGAGGCCATCGACGCTCCCAGTTGCTGGCTGTGCAGCGTGTCCCCTCGATCTTGCAGATGACGGGGCCTCTCGGGACGCGGAACCCGGGGCTCCCCGGGTTGACCGGCAGCGCGAGGCTGCCAGGATCCGGTGTCGTTGCCGAGTCAGGTTGACTCCTCGGAATTTTCGCGTCGGCGCCTCCTCGTCGAACCATCGACAACTCACCTGCAGCCGAGCTCGTCTTCGGTCGGATCGGTTCCGGGTCCAGGAAACGGTGGGGGAGGCGGGGGGGTGCCGAGGAAGAGAAAGTGAAGCAAATGAAGGGAATCAGTAATGTTCAGTTGCCCGCTGTCGTCCGCATCGCTTGCATCGGGGCAGGGGAGTCCCCGTTCCTGGAAGAGCCCCAGCAGTGTCCGGACTGGATCGGCGATGTCGACCCTGCCGTCGAGGTTCGAGTCGCCGCGGATGAACGTGTCTGCCTTCACGTACTCGAAGCCTCGAAGGCTCTGGGCCGATCCGTAGCGATTTTCGATACGGACGTCAACCTTGCCGGGCTCGAGTCTCGGCGGGAATACAGCCTCAAGGCGAGTGGCGGTCAGGACCCGGATGTCGCGAGCCGCGTCGCCGCCTACCACGACTCGCGTGTCGGCTCCGGTAGTGAAGCCCGTGCCGGCCAGGATCACGGTCGTCTCCTTGCTCGTCGGGCCTTCTGTCGGAGAGATCCCGGTGAGGCTCACCGGCAGCCCGCTCAGCTTGTAGCCGCTCACGAGGTAGGCCTCGCCCGCATCCTGCACAAGGTTGCCGCCGCCGTTGCCGGCCATCGCGTTGGGGTAAAGGTCGGCGTAGCCATCGGTGTCATAGTCCTTGGCCTCCATCGAGTAGCTCAGGAGGTCCTCGGCATCAGCGCCGAGAATGAAGGCCACTTGTAGCTCGGGCGGAAGCATGTCGGCTTGCGGTGCCCACACGCGGGGCCATGGCTCGCTCCGGCCGAACGCGACGGCTACAACCCCGGCCTTCAACTTGCCCGCGACTGCCTCCCGCGGGATTCCCAGGGCCAGATCATCGATCCCGTCGTGGTTAAAGTCAGCGGCTGAAAGTGTATCGCCGAGGAGATCCAGCGTCTTGAGGCCGTGCAACGAGGAGACGAGCAATCCGGGCGGCAGCCCATTCGGAATGTTGGGGTTCAAATCGATCGTGGCGCCTTCGAGGCCGGGCTTCCAGTAAACTACGTGGGTCATGCCGGCCTGGACGCCTGAAGCGTTCCAGCCGAGGAGCGCCCCCAGGGCGAGGTCGGGCCACCCATCGCCATTGAAGTCGCCGGTTGTGATCTCCTCACCCATGGTATCCTCGGCCCCCGGGCCGTAGATCGTCGTCACGCGCCCCTCCAACTCGGCCGGAAGAGGCTTCGAGAGGTCAAGGATGGGCGGCAGGCGACCGCCATTGACGGGTCCAAAGATCACATAGACCTCGCCCGAGCGGCGCCGCGCATTGCCCGGCCCGGCCCCGCCTCCGCCCGAATGAGCAGGATAGGTGCCCTTGCCGTTGTCGCGGCTTGCAGAAAGTCGGGCGAGAGCCGCTGAGGCGATCAAATCGGCTCGTCCGTCACCGTTCAAGTCACGGCTGTGGAGGCAGCTTCCGAAATGGTCCTCCTTGTCAACACCGAGGATCACGCTGACGCCCGGAACTGTCGTGGCCATGTCGATTACTTGCGGCCACACGCGGCGACCGTAGAGCACGGTCACGAGGCCGTTGTGGTATCGCTCGGCCAGCTTGTCTTCTGCCGGGGACTGATCAGCACCGGCCAGGAGGTCGGAGATTCCATCTCCGTCGAGATCTCCAGCCTCGACCCAGATGCCGAACCGCTCGCCGGGCCGCGCACCGAAGATCGTGATGACCTCTGCGCGAGAGTTCGCATCGGCGAGATCAATGGTTCGACGCTCACGGAACAGTCCAGGTTTGCCCAGAAGGATGAAGACGCCGCCACACATGTCGCGAGCGCGGTCGGGGCCGCCATAGTTCTGGGAGCTGACAATGAGGTCGTCGATATTGTCGCCGTTCAAATCGGCCGTGAAGAGCTCCGTACCGAGGTAGTCCCCGACGTCAGATCCCCAGAGCGTGAGCGCAGCGGGCAGGCCCTCGGGCCTTGCACGGTCGATGATGTCGTGGATCTTGCCGTCGCCCTGGTAGACGTAAACCTCGCCAGCAGAGCGTCGCGTTCCCTCCGCGCTCACCGCCGCCATCGGGGCGAGCACGAGGTCGAGGAGCCCATCGCCGTCGTAATCGCCAAGCTCAACCGGCATCCCATCCTTCCCGCCGCCCAGGATACTGTTGTAAACGGCTTGCTGGCCCATCTGTGCCGTGTCGCTGAGGTCCCAGGTGCGAACCAGGGGTGAGATGGCCCGAACGGTCAGGGCAGCGAAAACTGCAGCAAGAGAAAAGGCCAGGAGGCACTTTGGCAGCCACAGGTTCCGCTTCGCAAGGAAAAGTCTCATGGCAATACTTTCGGCCAGGCAATGGCACTGGAAGAAGCCCTGTCTGTCATCACCAGGGCGGGCGGCCTGGCTCCGGCTGCGCGCGACTGGCGATTGGGCGTCCGGTAACGCTTCAGAGTTGATTGGATGCCAAAGGTAGGCATGCCAGTTGCCGCTGTCAATTGCCTGTTGGGTGGAAATCCGCTATAAGGCTCCTCTTTCCAGGAGGCTATACCCTTCGCGACAGCAGGAAGACAGGAGATCCACGATCATGAAAACAATTCGAGTTGGCGGTGTGACGGAAAAGGTTATTGAACGCTCCGACATGCCCCCGGCGAAGCTCAAGAAAGTGTTGGGGAAGGAGACCGTTGCTGTCATCGGCTACGGTGTTCAGGGTCGGGGCCAGTCCCTTAACTTGCGTGACAACGGCGTGAAGGTTGTGATCGGCACCCGCAAGGGGGGCGAGAGCTGGAAGCTGGCGCAGAAGGATGGTTGGAAACCGGGGAAGACGCTGTTCGACATTCCGGAGGCGGTCCGGAAGGGGACTGTTGTTCAGTATCTTCTGAGCGACGCTGGCCAGAAGACCCAGTGGCCGGTCATTCGCGATAACCTCAAGGAAGGTGCGGCGCTTTACTTCTCCCACGGCTTCAGCATCGTCTTCAGCGAGCAGACGACCGTCGCGCCTCCGCAGAATGTTGACGTCATCCTTGTCGCGCCAAAGGGATCCGGCACCACGGTCCGGCGCCTTTTTCTCGAGGGCCGCGGCATCAATAGCAGCTTCGCTGTGCACCAGGACTTCACGGGTCACGCCAGGGAGCGTGCGATTGCGCTCGGGATTGCCATCGGATCGGGCTATCTCTTTGAGACCACGTTCGAGAAGGAGGTTGTCAGTGACTTGACTGGCGAGCGAGGTGTGCTCATGGGCGCAATCTACGGCCTTTGGCTCGCCCAGTACGAGGTGCTCAGGGAACGTGGGCACTCCCCCTCCGAGGCCTTCAACGAGACCGTCGAGGAGGCGACGCAGAGCCTTTACCCGCTCATCGGCGAGAACGGCATGGACTGGATGTACGCGAATTGCAGCACGACGGCTCAGCGCGGGGCCCTCGACTGGTTCAAGGCCTTCCATGACGCGACGAAGCCTGTACTTCAGGACCTCTACGAGAGTGTCCGCACGGGCGTCGAGGCCAAACGCGCGCTGGAGTGCAATTCAAAGCCGACATACCGCAAGGATCTTGACAAGGAGCTAAAGGCTATTGGCGAGTCCGAAATGTGGCGCATTGGCGCCCAGGTCCGACAGCTTCGCCCCGAGCGGGCGGGCACGGAGAAGAAGTCGGCGAAGCCCAGGAAGAAGTCGAAAGCAAAAGCAAGAGCGTGATGTCTTGGCCGGCCGCTTTGGGCATTCAAGAAAATAGCCCTTGGTTTCTGGTGAAGGAACTTCTTATAATCCGCAAGCCTTCGACGGATATGGATTGTTGTGGGGCTGTTTACCAAGAAAGAAAAAAAGAAAACACATCGGGCCGTGGCGCAGCCTGGCAGCGCGTCTGACTGGGGGTCAGAAGGTCGTGGGTTCGAATCCCTCCGGCCCGACCAAATAAGAGAAGGACTTAGGACAAAACCTGAGTCCTTCTTTTTTTACGAAGTCACCGCCGAGTCACCGCCGGACGGTGCGCTATCATGGCCTCCCATGAGCGCTAATAACCTACCCCTACCCCAGCTCGCCCACTTGCTCCGCCAGGCAACGAAGGCCCTCAGGGAGGCCCCGCAGGTCATGCCGACCAATTGGGGTGAGCCTCCGCCGGAGCTCCGGGGTGACGCCGGATACGAACGCCAAGAGCATCGCAGGACTCGCCGCCGGGCGCCTTGACCCTCGCTCCGCTCGGTCGATGGTGAATCTGGTGGACGTAGTGAACCTTCCCCAAGCGCCCATGACGACCTCCGTGAGGGGGACCCCCTTGATGATTCTAAAGATGCAAATACCCCCCCCCTCACAGCACCCCTCCATGTAGGGGTGGAAGAGGTTCACCAGGTACCCAAGGTTCACCATCCGAGGCGATCGAGGGGGTTGAGAGGGAGGTCATCGAGCTATGAAAGCCTCGGATCTCCTCGAATCCCTTCGGAAAAGGGGCGTACGAATTCAGGCCCGGGACGACCGCCTGATCATAGACGCCCCCCAAGGCGTCCTGACCGTGTCCCTAAGGCACGAGATAGCCACCCGGAAGCCCGAGCTGCTGAAGCTCCTGGTGGAGACCCGGCAGCCATTCAGGGTGCTATCGGATGGGCCTTACGCCGGGTTTTTCGTCCAGGAAGAGAACGCCAGACCAGACCCCGTGCGAGCCCAGCAGGCCCTGGCCGAGACCCAAGCCTGGCGTGAGCGGGAGACCCAATGGCTACGTGACGTTCTCCGGGTGGATTCCAAGAGAAAGCTCGGGGTCGAGCTCCAAGGCTCCCGGCGGCTCATTTCAACATCCGCCCCGAGCCCCCCCCGGCGTTGGAGTTCGCTGAGTAGTTGCGGACGCAAGAAACAAGGCTGAAGAGGAGTTGCAATTGAACACTTTGCTCAAGGTCACTGGAGTCAGGTTCGTTCCAGCGCCGGCCCGTCAGCTTCGTGCCGGGCTTCTTGGCTGGGCCACGTTCGTCATGGCTGGTCAAGTCCGGGTCGATGGAGTCGCGATTCGGCGCACGCTCGATGGCCGAAGGGCACTCAGCTTCCCAGAGCGTACGGATAGCTCCGGCCGCCGTCACCCCGTCATCCGCCCCCTCGACGACTACACCCGCCGGGAGATTGAGACGCAGGTTTTCGCGGCGCTGGGATTCGCGGAGGCGGTCAGGTGAATGACGTGAGTATCGACCCCGCCGCCCGACTGGACGAGGTTGCCAAGATCTTCGCCGGGGGGATTCTCAGGTATCGTCATCGCCAACTACTCAAGCCAATTCCCGCCCCCGGGACGCCAGAGAATCGCCTTGAGCTGTGCGCCTCCACCAGCGCTCATGGCCGTCGAAACGGAGAGCCGACACCATGAACACCCTTGCCGCCATCGCCGAGATCCAAGGCCTAACCCTGCCCGAGCTGCGAGCCCGGTGGAAGGTCCTCTATGGGACCGACGCTCCCGGCTACTCCAAGGCCTACCTCATCCGTCGCCTGGCCTACCGGATTCAAGAACTCGCCCACGGCGGCCTATCCGACGCGACACGTGCCCAATTGCGCGCAATCGCCGCCAAGGATTGCCCGGTGGCCAACTTCTCCCGCTCGAGCGCCGTGGGGCGAACAATGGCGCCCCTGTGGCCGGCACAGTGTTCATCAGGGAATGGCATGGTGTCCGCCATGAGGTGCGAGCAGTAGATGGTGGATTCGAGTACGCCGGTCAGGTGTATCGATCCTTGACGGCAGTGGCCAAGGCGATCACCGGCCAGCATTGGAACGGAAAGCTCTTTTTCGGCCTCCGCGATCGGAGGAAGAAGGCCTGATGGTCGCTGTTCGCTCGAAGACGCCCCGGTCCCCACCACCCCGATCCGGCAGATTCGGTGCGCCGTCTACTGCAGAAAGTCGAATACCGAAGGTCTCGACGGGGACTTCAGCTCGCTCGACAACCAGCGTGACGCTTGTGCGAGCTACATCCAGAGCCAGGCCGGCCTCGGCTGGGCTCTCGTGCCGAAGCGCTACGAAGACGGGGGATTTTCAGGCGGCACGATGGACCGGCCAGCGCTCACAGAGCTGCTCACGGACATCGAAGCCGGGCGCGTCGACTGCATTGTTCTCTACCGGCTGGATCGTTTGTCGAGGTCGCTCATCGACTTCTCGAAGATCGTGGAGATCCTTGACCGCCACGGCGCATCGTTCGTCAGCGTGACCGAGAGCTTCAGCACGGCGACCTCGACCGGCAGGCTGCACCTCCACATGATTCTCGCATTCGCGCAGTACGAGCGGGAGCTGGCGACGGAGCGAATCCGGGACAAGATCGCTGGAGCAAAACGGCGTGGGAAGCACTGCGGCAGCGTCCCGATTCTAGGGTACGACACGGATTGGGTCATGAAGCGCCTGGTGGTCAACGAGACCGAGGCTGCTTTGGTCAGGAAGATCTTCGAGCGCTTCACCTCGCTTCGCTCCACGATCAAGGTCGCGGCTGAGTTGAACGCCTCGGGGTACAAAACGAAATCATGGCCGACGGTCACCGGGGGGATCATTGGCGGCCAGGAATGGTCGAAGGCGTTCTTGTACCGGGTTTTGAACAACCCCAAGTACATCGGCAAGGTCGAGCACAAGGGGACGCTGTACCCCGGCGAGCACGAAGCGCTCGTCAGCCAGGCGCTCTGGGACGCCGTCCACAAGATCCTCGGTGAGCAGCACCAAGCGAAAGGCGCGACGCGCCATGAGACGCCGGCCCTGCTGCGTGGCTTAATCAAATGCGGCCACTGCAATTGCTCCATGGGGCCGACGTTCACGCGGAAGAAGGGCAGGACATATCGGTTTTACCTCTGTGTAAGCGCGGCCAAGAAGGGCTACGCAACGTGTCCGGTCAAGTCGGTCTCAGCCGGCACCATCGAGACCGCGGTCGTGAATCAGCTCCGCTTTGTCCTCCGTTCCCCTGAGATCGTCGCCCGCACCATTCGCGAGTCTCGACTGCGTGAGGCCGAGGAGGTTGAGCGCATGCGCGCCGAGGGTGAAAATGCCAATGCTCGTGGGCTGGAAGTGAATGCCGTCACCGAGGCCGATGTCATCGAGTCGCTGCAGAAGTTTGACGGCGTTTGGGATGCGCTCTTTCCTGGCGAGCAGGCCCGGATCGTCCAGCTACTCATCGAACGCGTTGACGTCCGGCCCGACGGCATCGAATTGCGGCTCCGTGGCGACGGACTAAAATCGCTCGTCGCGGAGCTGAAGGCTCGCAACGTTGAGGTGCCGGCATGCCCGTGACCGTCGAGCAGGAGGGCACCAGCGTCGTCGTCCGTATCGCGATGCAGATCAAGCGGCGGATGGGCAGGAAGTAGGTCATTGTACCTGTGGGCCTGGGAGACGATCTGCCAGCGATCCCGCAGGAGCCATTGATCATCGCGCTTGCTCGTGCCTACTTCTGGCAAGAATTGCTCGACACGGGTCGCTACGCGTCGATCACGGAACTGGCTTCGGCGTTGAACGTGGACAGGTGCTACGTCCGCAGGATTTTGAACCTGGCGTGTTTGGCGCCCAGCATTGTCGAAGCTGTCGTGCGTGGTGAGGAGCCGAGCGGGATGTCGCTGGAACGCCTGGCCAAGGGCTTCCCTCTCTATTGGGATCAGCAGCGAAACGAGCTTGCCTTCACGGTCACGTCCCGACCTCATGGGCACAAGGAGGCCACGCCTTGAAGAACAACCACGAGCCTTTGAACAGCCGCCCAGCGTGCAAGCTCAGCGGAACGGACGGCAACGTCTTCAATATCATAGGTCGCGTCCGGGCCGCCCTTGCGCAGGCTGGCCTCGAGGCTCAGGCCAAGGAATTCGTCGCACGATCTTTTCAGGCCCGGTCCTACGACGCGGTGATTCAACTGACTTTCGACTACGTGGAGGTGAACTGTTGCGCTTGGGAGCCGACGATTTGTTCTGGGTCGTGTGGTCGATCCCACACCCAAAAGCGAGCTCGGGGACATTCTCTTCGAGACGACGCTGCGGGGATTGGAGCTTCAGTTCAAGGGCGGGCTCACCGGGGCCGAGAACCCGACGATCTTCTCGGACCGCGAGGAAGCGGCGAGGGAGGCCAAAGCACGCCTCCTTGCCCATGCCGCAGCTATGGCCCTCGGGCGCCAGGTCGCCCAAGGCAAGGTAGCCACGGGGGGGCAGAGGTATTGTGCTGCTCGACGGCGAGGGCAAGGTCGTGCTGGATGCTGATCTCGGGTAACGCCGCTAAATTCATCTGCCTCCGTCCCCTGGCAACTAGCCAGACCAAACGGCGGTGTCGAAACCCCGTCCCGCCTCCCAGCACAGAGGCCCCACCACGAACGCGATCATTACCCCTTGCCCCGAAACGCCTCCCTGAGAACGGGACTTAAGAGAGCCTTCCGATAATTCTCGCTTCCTCCTCCCGGCGGGAATCGAACTTCCCAAAATCAACTTTTCAAAACACCCTGCAAAAAAGCCCTTTTCGTACCGGGACGGGATCGCAGAAGTCCCGAGAGAACCGAGAGCCAGAGAGCAGAATTCCGCCCTGGTATCGAACTTCTCTACCCCGTCCCGCGAGCCGTCGTCTCGCTGTGAAACCGCCCCCATAACACCAGCATTCGCAACACCTTGCGAAACAATCGCGGCCCGCAGGGGATACCCGACAGGCCGTGACTGCGCCAGAGATTTTAACTTCCAGCAGTATTTGGTGGAGGCGGAGAGAGACCTTTCGAACTCGCTCTTAATCATTTGGGGCTTGTTTTGTAGGTGTTTTTGAAACCGCTAGAAATTACGCATCGTGGTTTGACACCCAGCCGGCTGACTTTGACGATGAACCCCGTCCCGGTATTGAGAGCAGCAGGCCGGTGTCGTGATCGGATAGGTGGCCGGCACGGGACCAGCGAGCCCTCGCCGTCACGACTGAATGGCTGGCCGGTACCATGGACATCGCGTCCCTCCGGAGCTCGACGGAAGCCAAATATCCGCCGAATGGCGCCCCGAACCGAGCCGGCTCCGTGCGCTGGCGGACTTCCGTGCGAAAAACTCCAGGATGTCGTGAGGGACTGCCGGGCAATCCGGCGGCGGTGAAGACGTCGATCACCTGGCCCTGGGAAAGTGCGAATGCAGAAGTGCGAATTGCGAAGTTTAGTCAGTTCGACATTCCGAATTCGTCATTCGACATTCCACCGGTTCCCCTGGCCGCCGCTCTCGGTGTAGGTGACGAGCGCTTTCTTGAGCTGATCGGCGAGACCGAGGTAATCCACCACAAGCCCGCCGGGCTTGTCGCGGAAGACGCGGTTCACTCCGACTACGCCACTTGCTCGGTGTAGAGATACTTTTGAAATCCGGCGAAGACTTTGGTGATTTCCTCCGGCTGGCCACCGAGGTCAGCTACGGCGTCGGTGATGGAGTCGTGATATTTCAACCGGAGCAGCGGGTTCAGCTTGCTCTGCTCTAGCTCTTCCACGCCTTCGGTGGCGTAGTGCTGGAGGACGAAATCGAGGAACGCCTGCTGCTTGGCGTTGAACTGGGAATTGATATGCACCCGCGCATGGTCGGCGCGAACCACCCGGGTCACTGGCGGGAGCGCGTAGGCGACGTAGGCGAGCACGTCGAAGAGGTCGCTCTTCTCGGCGTCAATGAGTTGCTGCATGGCCACCAACTTGTCGTGGCCAAAATCTTTGTCGGCCAGGCCTTGTAGGAGCTTGGCCCGCGTGTCGGGCGCGCTCCAGAGGGCGCGGAGTTCGGCTTCGCTCTGGAAGAAGTCGGGCAGCTTGCCGAACAACAGTTCCATGAACTGCTGAGCGCTCATCGGCGTGCCGTCGGGATGCCAAAAGGTTGTCAGCATCATGTGTTGGATCGTGCGCTCCTTGCCGTCGGCGAGCTTCACTTTCACCTTCCGCTTCTGCTTGCAGACGCACGCGATCAGCCCGCAGACCGGGCACGGCTCGTTCGGACATTCGCACGGACTCTTGCCGCACTGCGCGCAGGGCTTGGGCGGCGTGACTTCGCAGGCGCAAGGCCGCTGGCCGCACTTGGGACACGGTTCTTCTTCGAGCGGCTCGCCATCCCATTCGGGGTCGAGGAAGTGCTG
>SXIK01000072.1 GCA_005772855.1 Planctomycetia bacterium
CTTCGTGCCAGGACCCCTGCCCCAAGACCAGTAAGACGAGACCCTACGTTCACACCCCCGGGCTTCGCCAGCGTGGCTGGCGAAGCCCCTTTTTCATCGCGAATGAGGACTCCGGCGAGGCCACGGAAAGACAAAAAAACTCAGGAATTCTTGGTTACATTTGGCCTTGATTGGGCAACATCGACAGGGTGGTTTTCTTTTACTGGGAGAACTCTGTGAATCGAAAAAGTGCTGTTGTTGTCTCCCTGCTTCGGGCCTGTTGGCTTTTGAGTCTTCTCTTGGCCGTTGCTTCGCCGGCCCTGGCTGCCAGGTCCCGAAAAGCTGGCTTCGTCGTCGATCGGATCCTGACCGGGCAGGGGCTGATCACCGCCCTCGCGCTCGCGCCGGATGGGACGCTCTTCTTCACCGACAAGACAGGCACAATCAAGGTGCTACCCTTCGGCACTGGAACACCCAGGACTTTTGGGCGCCTCAGCGTTTACAGCGAAAGCGAGTGCGGCCTCCTCGGCATTGCGCTCGACCCCACATATTCAGCCTACGGCCAGGGCGGCTTCGTCTACGTCTTCGCAACCATTTCGGAGACCGAGCAACGCGTCATTCGTTTCACGGACTCCAGCGGCAAGGCCGCGAATCGCGCGGATCTGAAGAGCAAGCTGCCGACGTTCGGCGCGAACCACGACGGTGGATGCCTGAAGATCGGCCCCGATGGCAAGATTTACATTGCCATCGGCGACGGGGGCTGGGACGTGTCCAAGGCACAAGACGTGACCAGCCTCCTGGGCAAGGTCATGCGCCTCAATTTGGATGGTTCGACGCCGGACGACAACCCGGACCTCTCCGCGATCAACCCGAATTTCAAGCGCGAGATCTTTGCCTACGGATTTCGCAATCCGTTCCGCATAGCGATCCGCCCGACAGGACCTCTACCGGAGGAGTACCAGGTCTGGGTAAACGACGTTGGGTCATCCGGCGGTGGCCGCCGCGAGGAGGTCAACCTCGTCGTGGCTGGAAGGAATTATGGGTGGCCCAGGTTCGAGGGAGTCCAGACTCCGGCGAACCCCCTCTACATGAACCCGACGCATGATTATTACGCTGAGGGTTCTAGCATCGTGGGTGGAACCTTTTACCAGGGAACGCTATTCCCCGCCGAGTACAGGGGCGACTACTTCTACATGGACTACGGCTCAAACTCCATCTTCCGCATGGAACTCTCGGGCGACGTGAAGACTCGCAATGAAATCTTGATCGAGGCCGAAGGCTACGTTGTGGACCTGATCGAGGGCCCTGATGGGGCGCTCTACTACTCGAATGCCTCGGGCGAGATCTACCGCATCCGCCATGAAGAACCTGGCAACACGAAACCGAATGCGCAGCTCTCGGGCATGCCATTGACAGGGTCAGCTCCCCTCTCGGTAACCCTCGACTCAAGCAGCTCGAGCGACACAGACGGCAAGATCATCCGATACGACTGGAGCTTTGGCGACTCGGTTTCCGATCTGGACGGCCCGGCGCAAGCCAACCATGTCTACACGAAGGACGGAACTTACAGAGCGCAGGTCACCGTGCGCGATGACAAGGGCGGCTCCGGGACGGCAAGCGTGACCGTCACTGTAAGCACGCCGAATGACCCCCCCATCCCGGTCCTCCTCGAGCCTGCCGAGGGCTCTGTGTTCGACGCCGGCGCGACGGTCAGTCTCTCCGGCCGAGCAACCGACACCGAGGACTTGGAACTCCTCGGCGAATCTCTCCGCTGGGATGTGACGCTCCATCACAACGACCACACGCACCCGTTCATCACAAACGCCACGGGCGCGACAGGCGATTTCAGGATCCCGGAGGCCGGGATCGAGGAAAACTGGAGTTTTCGCATTAACTTCACGGCGACCGACTCGAAAGGAAAGAGCGCCACGGTCGAGCGCACCGTCTACCTCAACTACTCACCGCTGGGCTTCTTGACAGATCCACCCGGCCTGAGAGTAACCGCTGACGGGGTCGCATTCACAACCCCGCACGAGGCTCAGGCAGTGAAGGGCGCCCGGGTCGAGATCACTGCGACCTCGCCCCAGGACCTCCCGGGCAGCGAGCCCGGCACCCGGCCCCACGTGTTCAAGAGCTGGTCCGACGGCGGCGCAGGAACTCACACCGTGACGATGAGGCCTGACCTCAAACTCACTGCCGTATTCGAGCTGGACCCAGGGGCCATATTCCTCCGCGGCGACTCCAACCAGGACGGGATCCATACCCTCGCAGATGGCGTCTACACACTCCACTATCTTTTCCTCGGCGGCCCGGCACCACCTTGCCCGGACGCATCCGATTCGAACGACGATGGACTCATCAATGTCTCGGACCCGATCGCGGGCCTGAGGGTCCTCTTCCTGGGCCAGTGGTCACTACCCGAGCCGTCAGCGGCTCCGGGCTTCGACCCGACGGGCGACAACGTACGCTGTCGGAGCTGATTTCACAGAACCGCATTCCAGCCACTTCGTGGAAAAGGCAACTTTCCGGTGCACGTGGGGTCCCGGAAGACAAGTCCAGAGGGAAAGTACCCGCCCACTTCAGGCACCCACCGGTCCCCGGCGTCGACTTCTCTCTCCGGTGCAACGAGCTTCCCTGGAGAGTACCATGCGCGAATGCGTATCCAGGAATTTCAGAAGCTGATCGAGAAGATCTACCTCGCACGCGACAAGGCCCGTGGCCGCGACGGGACATTCGTCTGGTTCGTCGAGGAGATCGGTGAGCTGGCGAAGGCGCTCGCACGGCCAAAACCTGACGGCGGGAAGAACCTGAGGGAGGAGTTCGCCGACGTCCTCGCCTGGCTCGCAACGCTGGCCTCGATCGCCGGCATTGACCTCGAGGCCGCCGCGCTCGAGAAGTACAAGAAAGGTTGCCCGAAATGCAGCTCCACGCCCTGCGACTGCTGATCCTCGCCCTGATGGCCGCGCCCGGCGCCGCACCGCCTGAAAAAGCCTGCGTCGTGAGCGAGTCCGCAATTGCTTCCGAGCTGGGCGCCGGCATGTTTGATTGCGGCGGCAATGCGCTGGACGCTGCGGTGGCCACAGCTCTTCTGCTTGCGGTAACGCACCCCACCGCCGGCAACGTGGGTGGCGGCGGTTTCATGGTCGTGTGCCTTCCAGATGGCAGCGCCACGACATTCGACTTCCGTGAGACAGCCCCACTCGCCTCGAGCCCCGGCATGTTCCTCGATGGGAACGGCAACTACGACGCTGACCGCCACCACTCCAGCATCCTCTCGGTTGGGGTCCCTGGCAGCGTGGCGGGCCTTCACCTCGCGCACTCGAGGCTTGGGAAACTGCCGTGGCGCGACCTCGTGGCCCCGGCGGTGGAGGTCGCCTCAAAGGGCTTTCGCGTGACGAAGGGGTTGGCCGCATCCCTCAAGGAAGTGCTGCCACAGATGCGAAAATACCCGGCTTCGATGGCGCAGTTTGCAAGAAGCGGCGAACCACTGCGCGAAGGAGATTTGCTTGTCCAGGCAGACCTCGCCCGCACACTCGAACGCATCCGGGACGAGGGCGCCAAGGGCTTCTACCAGGGCGAAACTGCAGAACTGATAGTAAAGGAGATGGAGCGGCAGGGGGGAATCATCCGGCACGAGGATCTGAAGCGTTATCAGGCCGTGGAGCGAAGACCCGTCCAGGGGACTTATAGAGGCTTCGAGGTGATCAGCATGGGCCCACCCAGCTCGGGCGGCATAGCATTGATCGAAATGCTCAACTTGCTCGAGAGCCACGACGTTGGCTCCCTCGGAGTGAGGAGCGTGGCAGAATCTCACATCCTCGCCGAGTGCATGCGAAGGGCCTTCGCTGACCGCGCAAGGCTCCTGGGCGACCCTGACCGCGTGGATGTTCCCATCGCAAAGCTGATCTCCCGGGAGCATGCGGCCAATCTGCAGAAAACCATCTCGCTCAAGAAGGCCTCGAAGTCCTCGCCCGAGAGCTTCGAATGGCCGAGGGAGGGCTCCGAGACCACGCACCTCTCGGTGGTGGACAGGGGTGGTATGGCCGTGGCGCTCACGACCACGCTCGAGATGAGCTACGGCTCCCGCATCGTTGTCCCTGGCGCTGGCTTCCTGCTCAACAACGAGATGGGCGATTTCAACCCTCGCGAGGGACTCACCACGGAAGGTGGGTTGATCGGTACCAGGCCCAACCGGGTCGAACCGGGCAAGAGAATGCTCTCGAGCATGACCCCGACCTTGGTCACGAGAAACGGGAAGCCCGTCCTTGTCGTCGGCAGCCCGGGCGGGCGAACGATCATCAACACGGTGCTGGAAGTGATCGTGGGCAAGATTGACCACAGGCTCTCGATCCAGGCCGCCATCGATGCGCCCAGGTTTCACCACCAGTGGCTGCCCGATCGGATCCTCGCGGAGCCCAACTGTTTCTCAAGTGAAGTCCAGGGCGCTCTGGAATCCATCGGTCACAAGATCGAAACCGCCAAGGAACTCCAGGGATCCGTCATGGCGATCGAAATACGAGCCGACGGAAGCACTGAGGCCGGCGTGGACCGCCGCCGCCCCGATGGCGGTGCGGCAAGTCGGTGAAGCCGTGCTCCGGCAGTTCATCTCCGACCGTCGACGCAGCACCCCGGACGCTGATCACAAGCCCCGCAGCTTGCCCCAGTCGGCAGGACCCCTTCCCGGGATGACTTCAAGCTTTTTCGCTCTGGGCCCCTCCTGGTTGGGTACCATCGGACGCCCTCCCCGAGGCGCCCACCTGGGGACCCGACGCTGCCTTCGAGGCCTTGTTCTGCGGACTCCTCGATCGCTCGTAAATCTCGACCGCGCTGGGCAGGAGCTTCTCAAGGTTCTCAATACGGTCCACAGGGGGTGGGTGCGTGGACAGCCACTTCGGGGGACCATCGCCACCGGTGGCCGCCATCATGCGCTTCCAGAACCGGGGAGCCTCTCGCGGATCAAAGCCGGCCTCGGCCATCAGGATCAGACCGATATGGTCAGCAGCGGACTCGTCGCCCCTCGAGAAGGGCAGCTGTACTCCCAACTGGTATCCCACACCCAGAGCTGCGACTGCCAGCTTGGCGGTCTGGGAAGCCCCCTCGCCGCCGAATGCGGTTTGAATCGTCTGCATCGTAACGCCGGCCAGGCTCTGCTCCGCCATGCGCCGGCCTCCGTGCTGCGCGTACGCATGCGCCACCTCGTGCCCCATCACGACGGCGACGCCGAGCTCCGAGTCGCAAACAGGCAGGATGCCGGTGTAGAAGGCGACCTTACCTCCCGGCAAACACCATGCGTTGATCGTCTTGTCATCTTGAATAACCTTGAAGTCCCACTGAAACGCCGTCCGTCCCTCCTCGGCCATGCGGGCGTCGGTGACACGGGCTATTCGCTCCCCCACGCGGCGCACCAAATCATTCTGGGTGGCGTTCGAGCTGAGCTTCGTCTCCTTCAACATCTCCTGGTAGGCCTGGGAACCCAGGGGCAAGATCTCGGCCTCGGCAACAGGTCGAATCATCCAACGGCCAGTGACCGGCTCGGTGGCGCACCCCGGCAAGAGCCAGAGCGCCATGGCAAGGAGCCAGAGATGCGGTCGCGAAAGTTGGCGAAAAGATTGACGCAGAGCACAAGCCATCGTGGAAATCCTCCTCTCAAGCGTGAAACTTGAGCACCAACTCCTTGGGATTGGGGGACAGGTACACTTGGTCTGCAATATACGCGATTTTTTCCCTCCGCAAGTGATGGAGTATCAAGGTCTGCGGTACCAGCCGGGGCAAGACTCCCCTTCGATAGCCATCGATGGAGTTGTGCAACTCCATCTTGTCCCCTGTATCCAGGCGATCCTTGAAGAAGCCGGCAATGTGCTGGAGGACATTGACGTGGCTTTTTACTGTGGGCAAGACCGAAAGAGCCTCGAAGAAGACCCCCGCGTACTCGTCAGCAGCCTCCACAGTCAAACGCTTCCGAGACTCCCCTGCGACCACTCGGCCGAGCTTGCGTAGGTGCTTCACCGAATGGGCAAGAAGAAGGAACTTGTGGCGGCTGTGAAACTCAACTAGACGGGCCGGAGTGAAACGCTCGAGGCGAAAGAGCATCCAGCGGTGGTGAGCGAACACACGCTCGATGAAGTTTTCCCTCAGCCGAGGGTCATTCAAGCGACCTTCCTCCTCGACTGGCAAGAACGGCAGAGACTCCATGAGTACGGAGGCAAAGAGTCCCCGGCCCTCCTTCGTCGGCATCCCCTTTGCGCTGTACACGCTCACCCGCTCCATGCCGCAACTTGGCGACTTACTCTTGAGCACGTAACCGCTCAAATCTAGCCGCGAAAGCTGTTTTACACGGCCCTTCGCAAACTCCAGCATGTCTTCGGTCCAGTCCCGACCACTCTTGTTTCCTACCATGCGCAGGCCGTGGGAATCATCGTTCGTTGCCAGGCGGATCAAGCGGACGGCCTCCCGGGGGATTCCCATGCCCACCTCGAGCTCCGGACAAACCGAGACCCACTCGACGTGCTGGCCCAATTCTCGTACCAAAAAATGATCCTTCTTGTGGCCGCCATCGAAGCGGACCTGCTCTCCGAGGAGGCAACTTGAGACGCCGATTCGAACAGGTGGAGTCGCTGTGGAGTTCATGAGGGAGCGTATTGCAGGGGCATCATCCAGAACAGCCTGACAATTTTTCATCGACAAGAGCCCGCAAAGTGCTGAAAATCCTAACTCAAGCAGTGGCGTCATGCCACCGGCGAGAAGAAAGTGAAACGGAGAGGAAGAGAAGCCGTGGTTCAAGATCAGGCCTCCAAAGGGGAGTCCATTCGCTCCGCAGCGGTGCTGTTCGGGACCCATCGACCAATGGCAAGAAGCCAGGAGGTGCCGTGTCGCGAGGCAACCCGAGTAGCTCCCCTGTGAGCAAGCCCCTCCAGCTTGAATCCCTGGCGACACCGCCCGTGCCGGCGGCGAGCCGGACCCGGCGAAAGCGTCCGGGGCCAGGGCGCATCCCCTGGACGATCTACGGCTACATCAGCGGCGAGGTCTTGCGGGTCTTCCTGTTGGGAGTGCTGGCCATCTCGCTGGTCTACACAAGCCTGGCCGCCTACCAGACTGTGAGAAGCGGCCTCCAACTCGGATTCGTCTGGCCACTACTCCTGAGCACTGTCGCCTACCCACTCTATTTCTCGATCCCTGTATCCTTCCTCTTTGCGGTAACGCTGGTCGTCGGACGCCTCGTGGGCGACCTTGAAGTCAACGCGTTCCGCACACATGGCATGAGTTACGTGCACGTATACACGCCAGTCCTCGGCATCGGAGTCTTGCTGACGGCCTTCTCGATCTACCTGAACGGGTGGCTCATTCCCCGGATCCACTACGAGCGGAGAAATCTCCAGTCGTACGTCCTCAAACAGATCGAAAACCTCGGCTCGGGCGTGAACCGCACGATTTTGCTTCCGGACGGCGAGGGGAGCCTCTGGGTCGGTGCGTACAGTGGGACGCAACTCGAACGCGTCAGAGTGGACATCATCCCCGACCGAGAAGGAGGCTTTGTGCCCAGCATCCGGGAGCACTTACCGGAGAAGCTTCCCGGCAAGATTACTATTCTGGCACAGCGAGGTCACATCGACATTCAGCCGGACAGAAAGAGCCTGGTCCTCAACTTACGCAGCGTGGATGTGCTCATTCCCGAGGTGGTGAAGGGCAGTCCCGCTGCCAACGAGGTTTTTCATCAAAAGTTCCGCATCACGGATAATGTTCTGATTCCACTTTCCTTCCTGGATAAGTCTCCCGGAACCAAGGACCTCTCGAGCCCCGAACTTCTCCGATACATTCAACACCTCAAGGGGAAACCGCGATCCGACCAGGCCCGGGACGGGGAGAACTTGGCCCGTGCCAGCTTCAATGACCCGGTGGCCCCGTCGTCCCGGAAGGGGACCCTCGAGCGGAGAATTGCCTCGGCTGTGACGGAGTTCCACCGCCGCCAGGCGTTCGCGTTCTCGTGCATCACCTTTCCACTCCTGGGGGTAGCGCTCGCGCTCTTCCTGGATAAGCAGAGCCGAATCGTGCCTTTCTTCTTCGGCAACCTTGCTGTGATCGGAATCTACTTTCCGCTCCTCATGGTGGCGATCTCGCTCGGGGACAAGGGAATCGTGCCTTTTGTCTCACTCTTGCTCCCCAACTTTGCGCTCCTCGCCGCTGGGATCCTCCTGACGAAGCTGGTGGTCAAGAAATGAGGCAGCCCCTGCGTCCCTGGACCTATCGCGTCTCGAGGCTCGGCCGGTTCCGGATCAGGACGATGGACCTCTATGTCACGCGGACCTTCCTGTTCGCTTACGCAATCTGCGCAGTGTCCTTCGTCGGCCTATTCGTTCTCATCGAAGCCTTCGGAAAGCTCGATCGCTTTCTGCGACAGGATTCGAGCCTGATCGTGACGCTCTTCAAGTACCACCTGGCAATGATCCCGACGGTTTACGCAAACTACATGGGGCCGATCCTGACCCTGGCGGCAGCGATGTTCACCATGACGACCTTGAACCGGCAAAACGAGCTGACGCCATTGAAGGGGGCCGGGATCAGCATTTACAGGGTGATGGCCCCCATTTTTTTCTTCGCCGCTGGCCTGACGGCATTCTCGTTTTATCTGAAAGAGAATGTAATCCCAACCTACAGGGAGCCCATCCGGTCAGCGCTGGCACTATCCAGGTCAGGCCCGGTCAATCCCATGCCCTATTTTGACAAAGACAACGGTTACCTGATCCGCGTGAGCGAGTACTCGACCACTGCCAAGATCGGCCGTCGAGTCGAGGTTTCGGAGTCCCATCCCAACGGCAAGTGGAAGCAGCTTCTGACCGCAGAGCAGCTGGAGTGGGTACCATCGACCCACAGTCAGACAGACGAAGGTGTGTGGGTTCTCCTCCAGGGCTCAATCCAACGCTGGGACGAGGATGGCAACCTGATCGTCAACTCCAGCGCCTCCACGGAAGAACGTCTCTTGATGCCCTTCCGGCGCATGGAGCTGATCACCACACTGAAACCCGTTGACCTCGAGACCAGCGACATGGAGATCGCTTATCTGTCCTGGCAAGATCTGAAGACACAGTACCAGCGCCAGCCCTACCACAGGCACCTTGCGGTGAAGCTCCACCAGCACTTTGCGTTCCCACTCTCACACATTGTGCTGCTGTTCCTGGGCCTACCATTTGTACTCAACCTCCAGAACCGAAGTAACTTCATGAGCCTGGCAATGAGCTTCGGAATCTGCGCCACCTTCTACCTCGTCAGCTCGATCGCCATGAACGTCGCCAATCAATCCGACATTCTGCCCCCAATCCTCGCGGCCTGGCTTCCCATCATGCTGTTCGGTTCGCTCGGCATCACGATGTTTGACCACCTGCCGACGTGACACTCTCTGAGAGCACCTGAACCAGGCGTCGAGCAGCGTTGGCCCACGTCAACCTTGCGACGCAGTCACGAGCGCTGACGCCAAGAACCCCAGACTCCTCGGCATGATCGAAGTGCCACCGCATGCGACTTGCAAGCTCCTCGATAACAGGCACCGCGAACCGGGCGAGCGGGGCGGGCTCGTAAAGGCGGTCCCCGGCCTCGATGAGGTTGTAAGGGATGGCATCCGGCCCCCTGGGGAGGAAGTCCATGTGGCCACTCCAGGCCGTGGTAAGAACCGGACGCGCCGCAGCAAGGCCCTCGAGAATCACGAGGCCAAAGCTCTCGCCCCACGTCGGCGCCACGACGACATCGGCTCCGGCGTACACTGCTGGAATCTCGTCGTCGTTGAGGACACGAACGTCGAGCTGCACTCGAGGCGCTCCCCTTTCCATCAGCCCTGCAGCCTGCAGAGCTTCAGCCCAGGACGGGATCTCAAAGGAGCGTCGGACACGCGAATTTGCCGGATCGTGGGTGGTCTTGATCCTGAGGAGAGCCCTGTCCCCGTCGTCAAATGCGGTCCGATATGCCCGAAGCAGCTCGGCCACCCCCTTCCGCCAGTGCGGTGCGAGGACCGCAAGGAAGGTAAACTGGCGAAGCCGGGTCTCGACAGTACGTGGCGGAACGTCCAGCAGGCGCTCATCGAAACCATAGGTCGCGACGCGGACCTTCTCCGGAGGGAAGCTTGACGACACGAGCGCCTCCCGCGTGAACTCGCTGGGCACAAGGACGAGGTCAGTTCCCTGCTCGAGCTGCTCGACCCAGCCCGCAGGTAGCTTGTCAGACTCCCACACAAAAAGGTTGGCGCGAAGTCGGCCCAACAGTCGACCCAGGTGCGGCGGGTGCAGGAACCCGAGCCCGACGTCGGGCGGGGAACCGGATCGAATATCGTCGATCTTGACCTCGATGATCCCTTCGCTCAGAGGAAACCGTGGGTCATGGAGGAAACCCCGGGGAGATATGGCCTCCGCTCGAAGCCCAAGGCGCAGGAGGCCCTCAAGGTATCCGCGCCCGACACGGGCCCAGCTCGCAGGCGATCGCAAGAGACCCTGATAGAGAATTCGCATGAAGGCGCGAGGGATTCGCGGTGTGATTCAGTACACGATCTTCGGCCCTGGCTTTGCCGAACCTGGATCGATGGGTATAGCGCCTCCAGGCCCCGCGGCAGGGCCCCGGGACGAAGCCGCCTTCGAGACGTGCACAAAAGTCAGGCGCAGATTGTGTAACACTTGTTTCAGAGTCGCAGCCTCCGAAGCATCGAGGTTATTCTTGGTCTTCTCCTCAAGGACGCTGAGCGTGTCGATCACGTACTTCGCTCCGTCGAGGTCTATGTAAACCTCGTTCGACGACGGATCTCGAAGCTGCCCGAGAGCCAGCATCGCGCGCACAGCAAACTCCTCGATGAGCCCGAGAAAAGAAGCGGGCGGGAGCGGGCGATCCTCCCCTGCATCCTCTGCCTTCTCGGCCGATGCCGCGAGCCCCTCCTTCTCCTTTTGAGCTCTTTGCTTCCAGCCCTCATCGACCCAGAGCGAGGATTCGGTACTCGAGCCATGTGGTACCTTGGGGTCTGAAGGTTGATCACCTGAGCCGCCGCCAATGATGATGGGATTAGCCATGGGTCACAGATGGGCCAGACTGGCCCTCACGAACTCTCGGAAAAGTGGATGGGGATGGACAGGCTTCGATTTGAACTCGGGATGGAACTGGCAACCGACAAACCAGGGATGGCCGGGCAACTCAACCATCTCGACAAGGCTCCCGTCCGGGGAGTTGCCGCAAAACTTCATTCCACCCCGCTCAAAAGCGCCCCGAAACTCGTTGTTGAACTCGTAGCGATGACGATGTCTCTCCTGAACAAAGCCTTGCGCGTACGCCTCAGCGGCCCTGGTTCCACTCACGATCCGGCATGGATAGGCGCCCAGACGCATCGTGCCGCCCTTCTTGAGCACTCCCAATTGCTCGCCAAGAAGGCTGATCACGGGGTACTTCGTCTGCGGCGCAAACTCTGTCGAGTGCGCCGCTTCCATGCCGAGCACGTTGCGGGCGAACTCCACGCAGGCACACTGCATCCCGAGGCAGATCCCAAAAAATGGAACCCGAAGCTCTCGTGCATATCGAATCGCCTCGATCTTCCCTTCAATTCCCCTGTCGCCGAAACCGCCAGGGACAAGGATGCCTTTCGATCCAGCCAGGAGTCGTTCAGGACCTTCCCGCTCGATGTCTTGCGCCTGAATCTTGCGAAACTTCACCCGCGCCTGGTGAGCAATGCCTGCGTGCGTCAGCGATTCGTAGATTGACTTGTAGGCATCCGTGAGCTCGATGTACTTGCCCACGATTGCAATCTCGGTCTCGAGCTTGGGCGTGCGAAGCGATTCCAGCATCACGATCCACTCGGAGAGGTCAGCCTCCGAGTACTTGATGCCAAAGTGTTTCAGGACGAGCGCATCGACTTGCTCCCGCTTCAGCATGACTGGCAGCTCGTAGATTGAATAATCAACGTCCTTCTCTTCAATCACTGCATTCACAGGAACGTTGCAAAACAAAGCTATTTTTCGGCGCAGTTCGGGGGATATCGACTTCTCCGTTCGGCAAATGAGCATGTCAGGCAGAATGCCGATTTCCCGCAGACGTCCGACCGAGTGCTGCGTCGGCTTCGTCTTCACCTCGCCCGAGGCACTCAGGTAAGGAAGCAGCGTCAGGTGGATGTACATCACCTTGTCGCGCCCCTTCTCGAGGCCGAATTGACGGATCGCCTCCAGGAAGGGGAGACTCTCGATGTCACCCACCGTGCCACCAATCTCGCTGATCACAATATCGACGTCCTCGCTCGCCACGCGCTCGATGCAGGACTTGATCTCGTCGGTAATGTGCGGCACGACCTGCACGGTCGAGCCCAGGTACTGCCCCTCGCGCTCCTTCGAGATCACCGAGTTGTAAATCTTGCCCGTAGTGTAGTTCGAGTCACGGTTGACCATGCCGTTCGTGAAACGTTCATAGTGACCCAGGTCGAGGTCGGTTTCAGCACCGTCCTCGGTCACATAGACCTCACCATGCTGAGAGGGATTCATGGTACCCGGATCGAGGTTGATGTACGGGTCGAACTTCTGCATTCGGACCCTGAGGCCATGCCGCTCGAGGAGGAGGCCGATGGCTGCTGCCGTCAGGCCTTTCCCCAGGGATGAGACTACACCGCCCGTCACAAAAATATATCGCGGCATGGAACGTACCTCACCCACCAGCAAGGCTCCTCTTCAAACTCGAAGTCACCACGCTCAAGACCTCACTCTTTAACACCTTTTCGCGTTCGCTTTCAAGTATTCCTCCGTGAACCTACAGTACTCCTCCTCCGTGTCGATCCCGAGATGACGATGGGGCGTCACTCCAACACGGATCCTGAATCCGTTCTCAAGTACCCGGAGCTGTTCGAGGCGTTCTCGCTTCTCAAGCAAGGTCGCAGGTAGCTGACTCAGCATGAGCAGAAACTCCCGCCGATAGGCATAGATGCCGATGTGCTGATTCCATTCGACGACCGCAGCGTGCGGTGGCGAATAAGGGGTCGGGGAACGACTGAAATAAAGGGCATTCCCGTTCTCGGCAACCACGGCCTTGACGATGTTGGGATCGGCAAAACCCGCAGGATCAGTCCTCCGCGCAACGAGTGTTGTCATTACAACGCCGTCGCCAAAGAGGTTGCGAAGTCGTTGTAGGTCGTCGTGCTCGATGAGGGGCTCATCACCCTGTACGTTGATGATCAGATCGTGGGAGAGGCCCCGCGCCACCTCTGCCACGCGGTCCGTGCCGGAAGCATGATCCGGCGAGGTCATTACAACCTCGGCGCCAAAGCTGACACAAGCCCGGCGCACCTCCTCGCTATCGGTGGCAAGTATGACACGATCAATCCCGGCACAACCCTTCACGCGCTCGTGTACGTGTTCCACTAGATACTTGCCAGTCGCCCTGGCCAACACTTTCCCGGGAAAGCGAATGGATGCAAGGCGAGCAGGGATGACGACTGCAACCTTCAAGGCGCCGCCTCCTGGAAAAAAAAAGAGCGTAGCGAACAACACCCGCCCTGTCAAAGAAAACGATTCCGATCCTCCGCTGCCCCGGGGGCGCCAGGGCGATCTCGGTACAGGCAAGGGCACCGATGGGGCGTTATAGTAAGCGGCTTCAAGGCGTATTTGGAAGACTGCGAAATCTCTGAAGTTCGGTAAACCTCGAATGAAAACAAAGCCTCGCTGCCTGGGGGAACTGGATCCCCTGGCCTATCCAGCCCTGAGCGTCCGCGACGAGATCCGCAGAAATTTGATCGAAAAGCTCCGGCGCTGCGAACAACTCTTTCCGGGCATTGTGGGATTCGACGACACCGTCGTGCCGCAGGTCGTCAATGCGCTGCTAGCGCGTCACGACATAATCTTTCTCGGCCTGCGGGGACAGGCGAAAACGCGTCTCTGCCGTCTCCTCACGGGCTTCCTTGACGAGGAAACTCCGGCCATTTCAGGCTCGCCCCTCCAGGAGCATCCACTGTGCCCCATCACCACGGAGAGTCGTGAAAGAGCCAGAATCGAGGGTCTCGACCTCCCGATCGAGTGGATCCCCAGAGACGCCCGGTATGGTGAAAAGCTGGCGACACCCGACGTGACCATGGCGGACCTGATCGGCGACCTCGACCCGCTCAAGGCAGCGAGGGAGCGTCTGGATCTCTCGAGCGAGAGAGTTATCCACTTCGGCATCATTCCCCGCATGAACCGTGGGATTTTCGCTGTCAATGAGCTGCCTGACCTCGCTCCGAGGATTCAGGTGGGACTCCTCAACCTTCTTGAGGAGCGGGATGTACAGATTCGAGGCTTCCCCGTCCGCTTCCCGATTGACATCCTACTCGTTTTCACCGCGAACCCCGAGGATTACACGAACCGAGGCAGCATTATCACACCGCTGAAGGACCGCATCGCCTCGCAAATACTCACTCACTATCCCAGGACGCTCGAAAATGCCCGCGCGATCTCGCAGGGGGATGCCTGGTGCGATCGTGGCAACACGATTCCAAGGGTCGAGGTTCCCGATCTGATTTCCGAGATTCTGGAGGAGATTGCGTTTCGGGGACGAGAGTCCGAATACGTCGATCAGAAATCCGGCGTGTCTGCGCGCCTCCCCATCGCCGCCCGAGAGATCCTGGTGAGCCAAGTGGAGCGTCGGCTCATCCATGAGCCCGGCGCTGCACCCGTACCACGGATCGTGGATCTCATCCACGTTGCTCCCGCCATCACGGGAAAGCTCGAGCTCGTATACGAAGGCGAGCAGGAAGGCGCCGTCAAGGTGACGCGCCACCTGATCGGCATGGCCTGCAGAACCGTCTTCGATCGCTATTTCCCCGATGCCATGCGAGAAGGCGCCGAACAACGCACGCGTCATGGACCCAAGTCAAAGCCCGAGCTAAAGCTTAAATCCGACTGCTACAAGCCGATCCTCGATTGGTTCTCTACCGGCAACAAGTGTGAGCTATGCGACACCATGAGCGACACGGACTATTGTCGATCGCTCGAGGCTGTACCCGGCCTTGCCGCCGTCGTCGCGAAGTACTTGGGTGTGGAATCAAAAACCCATCGCGCCCTCTGGATGGAGCTGGTGCTCGAAGGCCTGCACCAGCATTCGCTCGTGGCGAAGGAAGACGCGGCAACGGGGGCGTCTTACTCGGACATGTTGGGAGTCATGCTCGAGGGCCTCAAGTGAAGATCCGCTACCTCGACTGGCGGGAGGAGCCAGCTCGCAGCAAGGATCGCCTGAAGCTCTTGCGCCGCCTCTTCGCAGCGTTGCTCGTTCAAGAGGACGGCAACGTGCCCCGTGCGCTCGAAATCCTGGAAATGATCGGGGAAAAATTCGGGCTCTTTGACGGGGATCTCACCTTCGAAGACTTCAAGCGCCGCATTGAGCAGGAAAAGCTTGTTGTCACGGGCCCGCAAGGCCGCTCATTGACACCCAGGGGCGAGCAGTTCATACGCGCCGATTCCCTCAACCAGATCTTCTCGAACTTGAAAGACGGTCCGGGGGGCAATCACCGAACACCGCTACCCGGTCGCGGAGCCGAACGACTCGCCGAGACGCGACCGTATCAATTTGGGGACGAGATCTCGGAGATCGATTTCGTGAGGTCTTACCAGCAGGCCCTCCAGCGGGTGGCCAGGAGCTCCGCAGATAGCTCGGCCCTGCCACCTCTCGAGGAGAGCGATCTTCAGGTCTTCGAGTCGGAGAAGCACGTCAGCGTCGCGACAGCACTCCTCGTGGACGTCAGCCACAGCATGGTCCTCTACGGGGAAGACCGCATCACGCCAGCGAAGCGCGTCGCGCTCGCGCTCGTGGAACTCATCCGGACGCGGTATCCAAGGGACGCGCTGCACGTGATTCTTTTCGGCGACGATGCGCGGGAAATCAGCGTAAGGGACCTCACTTACGTCGGCGTGGGACCCTATCACACGAACACAAAGGCAGCCCTGGAGCTCGCACGACAAATTCTGGTCCGCAAGAAACACTCCACGAAACAAATCTTCATGATCACGGACGGGAAGCCCTCGGCCCTCTTCGAGGAGGGCCATCTCTATCTCAATTCGATGGGGTTGGACCGCAAGATCGTCGCGAAAACACTCGACGAAGCTGCCGAGTGCCGCCGCCACAAAATCCCCATCACAACCTTCATGCTCGCCCGCGACGCCCTGCTCGTACGGTTCGTGGAAGACCTCACCCGAGTCAACCAGGGTCGCGCGTTCTTCTCGTCGATAGACCGCCTTGAGCAGACGGTCTTCGTTGACTTTATTCGGAACCGCGAGCGCCGGGTGAGGTAACCCCGCTTCGGCGACAACACGGAAGCTTCAACCCGAAGGCGCACGACAGCCGAGAGATTCTTGCGCCAACAGGCTCTGCTAGGAGTTCAAGCTTTCGTTGGCCATCAGGAGCTCCACCGGCGCAGACCGTAGCGTCCTTGCAACATCAAGATTTTGCGCTTCGATTTCCTGGACCCCGCGTTTTCCAATGTCGCCGAAGCCCTGGAGAATCTCAAACGCCTTTTCCCTCACATCCGGGTCGGAGTCTCTCCTGGCAACGTTGGCAATGACGTCCGCCACCAGCGGAGTCTGTACTTCCTTGACAGCGTTCAATGCCGCCAGACGCACACCCCTTTGCGGGTTCTCCATGCACTCAAAGAGTGACGCCAGCGCCCGCGGAGTCGCCTGCTTGCCCAGAATCGATATGACGCTGTACTTGAGATCCGGGTCGTCGAGTCTTGAGCTCAAGACGTCCGTCACCTGTTCCTCGGAATACTGCCCCAGAAGGTCGGCGGCAAGGCTACGAATCCACCAGTCGGACTGGCCGAGGAAGATCTCCTTCACGAGAGGGAGCAAGCTGGGATGCCGTGAGCCGCTGGCGAGCATCATGGCGTTCACACGCAGGTCGTCATCGCCATCCTGCATGAGCGTTATCAATGGGTCGAGCAGGCTATCACGGATCCTCGAGAGACTCTCAATGCTCCTTTCCCTCAGCCAACAAGCGATGGTGCGACAGTGAATCAAGAAAGCCTTGAGAACGCGCGTTCTGTCAGGCATCTCGCTTATTAGCCGGACGGCGATGTCGCGGATCGCCGAGTTCTCATCGCCGAGCATTGGCAGAACACGCTCCTCGATCTGTGCCTGCTGAGTGCGCGCCAGGTGACTGAGCGTCTTCGTAATGACCGCCCTCAGCTCGGGGCCCTCGAGGGCAAGCCGCTCGAAGAAAGGTTCGACGATCTCACCCGTCGGCTTCCTCGAAAAAGCCTCGATCACAACGTGACGGAGGACCTCATCTTCGTCGTGAATCAGTTCTCTGAGAATGAGGAAGATCGTGCAATTTTCGAGACCGTTCGCGAGAATTCGTGCGGTACGCTGGCGAATCCTTGGCTCGTGGTCCTGCAGCGTCGCTTTCAGGTAGGAGAGGAAACCCTGCCACTTCGGGTGAGCTTCGATCAGCTCGAGCGCCACCTCTTTCTCTGGGGTGCTCCCGGAGTGAACCAGGTTACCGAGACGAGCCTGGAGACGTTCCGGTGCCAAGGCCACAACGAGCCTGGCCAGCTGCTGCCTCACCATGGAAGGCTTGCCCACCATCTCTCGCACCACTCGATCGGTGAGTGCGGGTGATTGTTTCGCCATCACCTGCGCGGCGGCGAACTCACGCACCTTGCGGTTATCGTGGGTCAGCATCCAGACTTGCCGATCAACCTGGAACTCTGGATGAACGCTGATCAGCTCCAGTAACGCAGGCAGCTCCCCTGCCTCGGGGTTCGTCACCGCCTCCACTTTTTTCAGAAGCGTCCCAAGGTCATCTGCCTTGCCGAAGAGTCCCATATCGAAGCCTCCAGTCCGAGTCTCTTGTGTTCAATTCCCGGTCGAATCGTGTGACTATTCTCAGACCTGCTTTATCTTCCGAACGTACGCCATTTCGAGCTGCCCCAGACCCGAGGTGTCCTCGCCGCGAGTCAAGCGGATGCGATCAATCTCCTTCGTTGTTGCGGAAATTTCCGAGCAATAGGACTTCGCCACCTCGGCCGAAATGAGCTCTTGTGAAAAAAGCTCGCAGATGTGCTGGTCAAAGGTCTGCCAGCCGTTGGCCCTTGCATCAGCGATGATCTGATAGTAGGTCTTTTCTCCGTCCTCGCCGCGCTGGATTAGCTCCCTTGTCCGCAAGCTGCTACCCATAATCTCGAGCGCCGGGACTCGCCCGCCTCCCTGCCTTGGCAGGAGACGCTGACCTACCACGAAGCGCAACACCTGCGCAAGCCGGCTGCGGAGAAGCTGACGTTCCTCGAGGGCAAACATGCCGACGATACGGTGGATGGTCTGTCCCGCGTCAATGGTGTGCAACGTGCTCAAGACAAGGTGACCCGTCTCCGCGGCCTTGATGCCAATCTCCATGGTCTCGGCATCGCGCATCTCGCCGACAAGAATCACTTTCGGGGCCTGGCGAAGCGCAGAGCGAAGCCCATCGGAGAAGGTGTAGAAATCGGTACCCAGCTCTCGTTGGTTCACAGTTCCGCGCTTGTGCCTGTGCGCGAACTCGATCGGATCCTCCAGGGTCACGATATGAACGGGGCGGCTGTTGTTAATCTCGTCAATGATCGCAGCCAGTGTGGTCGACTTTCCCGACCCCGTGGCCCCGGCCACGATCACCATCCCGTTCTTCAACCCCGGAATCTCCCCCAGAATCGCAGGGACCTTCAAACTCTCGAGCGACGGCACATCGGCTGCAAGAACGCGCATCACCACCGAGTAGCTACCCCGGGAGACAAAGACATTGACTCGAAAGCGGGTGCCATCGGGGAGGGCATAGGCGCAGTCGCAGGATCCGCTCTTCTCTAGCGTTTCCCGGAGGCCCCTGGCATCGCCCGTCACAACACTCACCAGAGCCTTCGTGTGATCGGCCGTGAGGCGCCCGAGAAAAGGCCCAAAGTCGATGGCCCGCAAATCCCCGTTGACCTCGAGCTGCGGGGCCTTGTTGACGGTGAAATTGAAGTCCGAGGCGCCGGGATATGCCTTCAACGTCGTGGCGAACGCAGCATGGATTTCTGTAGGATTCATTCTGATTCTCCCCCTCGAGAGTCAGCGAGCTGTCGCATAACCGGGACGAGCCTGTTTGAGTGAGTTCGCTTTTGAAGTTTCCTCCGCTTTCTCCTTCGAGAGGACCTCCTGCCACTCCTCGGGAATGCTCGAGAGGTACTTCACGAACCGCTCCTTCGCGACACAACGTTCGAACGCCTCCTCCGACGAGACGACCTTGCGCTGGAGCAGTTCCTCGATCGAGTCATCCAGAGTCCGCATCCCAAGCTTCTTGCCCGTCTGGATAACGTTTTGGAGCAGGTGTGTTTTCCCTTCGCGAATCATTGCCCCCATGGCTGGTGTGCCCACCAGGATTTCAAGAGCGGCTATGCGTCCCCTGTTGTCAATCCGTTTGAGCAGCGATTGCGAAATCACGCCCTTCAACGACTCGGAAAGGCTCGTGCGGACCTGTTCCTTGGCGTCCGTCGGGAAGACATCGATGATCCGGTCGACCGTCTTGGTGGCGCTCTGCGTATGAAGCGTTCCGAAAACAAGGTGCCCCGTCGCGGCAGCCTCGAGCGCCAGCGTGATCGTCTCGAGGTCACGCATCTCGCCGACCATGATGATATCGGGGTCTTCGCGGAGCGCGCCGCGAAGAGCAGTCGCGAAGCTTCGAGTGTGATGTCCCACTTCCCGATGCGAGATGATGCAGTTGACGCGCTTGTGCTTGAACTCGATGGGATCCTCGATCGTGATGATGTGATCACGCCGGTTGCGGTTGGCATAGTCGATGATCGCCGCAAGCGTGGTCGACTTGCCCGAGCCTGTTGGGCCCGTGATGAGCACGAGACCCTTCTCCATCGTTTGCGAAACGGCGGGCGATCGTGGGAAGCCCCAGCTGATCAATCGTCAAGATCTTTTCGGGAATCTGCCGGAAGACGGCACCGACGCCGTTGGCATGGCGAAGGAAGTTTGCACGATACCGGCTCACCCCGGGCAGCTCGTAAGCGAAGTCCACGTCCCCCGATTCCTGGAACTCCTTCATCTTGTGCTCGGGGGTGATCTCGCCAAGCATCTCGAGCAGTTCGTCGTTCTCGATCTCATGATACTTGATGGGCTCGACGTCACCGTGGATACGGAGGCAGGGCGCCCCTCCCGACATGATGTGGAGGTCGGACGCCCCCTGTGAGTTCATGAGACGAAAGAAAGCGTCGATTTTTGCCATGAAACCAGGCTCCAGGCTGAGTGGACACACGCAAGCCTGTCCCTCAGGAACGAGCGGAGAGGGCGGCTCCTGCCCTCCTTTCGGCACCTGCCTTCGGCACGCTGAAGCCGAAGCTCATCTTGCGGTCCTTATGGGAACCTCTGGGACAGACGGACGGACTCTGGTAAAAGACCAAGTATGAGCTTGCGCAAAATTGACCCGAACTCCGTGCCGGTCTACTCGACCGATCCCCGGAACATCGAGCCCACCGCAGCGGCGAAGCACCTGGACTCCACGGCACACTCGCCCAGGAGTCAAGTGCTCAAACTCCGCCTCGAGACAAAAGGGCGCGGCGGCAAGGCGGTGACCGTGATCACGGGCCTCTCGGCTCCAGGCGACGCCGCCGAAAACCTTGCTCGAATGCTCAAATCCCTCTGCGGTGCCGGGGGTACAGTAAAGACTGAGGGCAAGGAATCGGAAATAGAAGTCCAGGGGGATCATCGGCCCAAAATTGCAGCCCGGCTTCGCCAGATGGGCTTCATCATCAAGGGCGCATGAAGCGCCGAAAAGTCCCCGGAATCCTCGGGTCGAATTTCGTGGATGCGCGCAGTGGTGATGACTACTCTACTGCGCTGGTGATCCCGTTCTATCCACCTCCCCACATCGAATGAACCTCAAGACTACATTGCTGACCCTCGCAGCCCTCCTGGCTCTACCTCCGCTGTTCGGGCAAGTCGCCGGGGTTTCGGTGGAGCCTGCCGCAGTGCTTCCTCCAGAAACTCCACTCTTTCTCTGGCTGATCTTCGCAGTCATTGTGTGCACCTCGATCGCGGTGGACCTTTTTGCAAACCGGCACGCTCACAAGAAAGGCGTGAGAGAGGCCCTCCTGTGGGTGATTGCCTGGATCTCGCTGGCACTTCTTTTCAACGGAGGTGTTTGGCTCTGGCGGGGCCCCAACGCCGCCATCGAATTTCTGGTAGGGTACCTTGTCGAGCTGAACTTGAGCGTCGACAACCTCTTCGTCTTTCTGGTGATTTTCTCTTACTTTGGCGTTTCAGCAGAATTTCAGCCTCGCGTCCTTTCCTGGGGCATCCTTGGCGCCATCGTGCTTCGACTGGTTTTTATCTTCGTCGGGATCGAGCTTGTTGAGCAGTTCAAGTTTCTAATTTACGTGTTTGGGGCCATCCTCGTTTTCACCGGACTGAAGCTCCTCTTTCACAAGTCCGACGAGATGAACCCGGAAAAAAGCTTGGTCGTACGCATCACAAGAAAACTTCTGCCGATGACGGACCGCTTTCACGGGCAGAGTTTCTTCGTGCGGGAGCCCTTCTCGGAAGTTGCAGCCCGGGAAGGTTCTGGCAGCAGGGTACATGGCCAGGGCGACATCGGAACCAGCACCGCCCTGGGTGGCCGCCTCGGAGTGAGGAAGGGCCGCCTTCTTGCGACTCCACTCTTCCTTGTTCTGCTTGTAATCGAGACGACCGACATCGTCTTCGCTGTCGACTCCGTTCCGGCCATTCTGGGCATCACGCGCGACCGGTTCGTCGCGTTTTCATCGAACGTCTTCGCAATCCTGGGCCTACGCTCCATGTTCTTCGTTCTGACGGCCTTTCTTGACAAGTTCCACTACTTGAAAATCGGACTCAGCTTCGTTCTCGTCTTCATTGGCGTGAAAATGTTGATCGAGCACTGGCTCAAGATGCCGCCAGTGGTGGCCCTGGCCGTTGTCGTGGCGATCCTCGGCATTAGCCTCACGCTTTCACTGGCCTTCCCGATCAAGGCCAAGCCGCTGCCCCCCGAAGACGTGGAGAGCAACGGTACGACTGCTGACAAGAACGACAATTAACCTTCCGTCAGGATTGTCGAAACCCCTGAGCGCAATCTCCTAACGCTCCGTCATCGGCCCCGCTTCTCGCGGGTCCTTTCGTCAGGCCTGGATTCGACCGAACAACCCCTGGGGACGCCTCTACTGCTGTGCTCCCGCCTGACGTAGGTCCAGACAAATCAACTTGCGCTCATCGCGGAGGTAGAGGAGCCCGTGGGCCAGCGTCGGTGGCGTCCAGGCGGGGTGTTGAAGAACGCCAGGAAGGCGACGCACTTCCTCGTGGCCTCCAGGCGACAGCTTGAGAAGCGCAAGGTCGCCTCGTTCACCAA
>SXIK01000010.1 GCA_005772855.1 Planctomycetia bacterium
AGCTCAAATCTCCACAGCGGGTGAATGCCTCGAAGAGCTTCTTGACCCTGGGGTGCAGTGGACCATGCTCGTTGGCGAAGCGCTCATCCCAAAATTGCAGAAGGTCCTCCAGGGCGTCTTGGACGATCTCCTTGAGGGCGTTGGAAGCGGAGCGCGGCCGGTAGCCAGGTGCGCCCTCGGCGGGACAGGCGGGCATGCGGGGGCCTCGGAGAGGCTCAGGCAGCGGTCGCGGCGAGGCTCAGGCAGGAGAGCCAAGAGTAAAGGCTCCGGCCTTGCCGCGGCAACGGCAAAAAAAGCTCGGGTCGTGGAGCGGCTTGCCTGTTCGAGCCCGGGCGTCCAGGGACTGCGCACCTGCTGCCTCGCTGCTGCTCGCGGTGCCGGGTTTCCTCCTTTCCTCCCCGGCGGAAGGCGTGCGCCTCAGCCGCGAAGCACGGCAATGGCCGGGCATGATTTGCGCACCCAAGTATCTGAGGCTCAAGGACGTGCCGCAACCGCCCGCCGAGGGACCTACGGCCTCCACCCCCTCACCTCCCGCACCACCACTCCGTCTTCTTCCCCACTTCCGGCTGCTCCAAGAACGCCTCGATCCGACCCGCGCGGATCAGGCGGTCGCGCAGGCGCGAGAGGTCCGCTGCCGGTCGATTCCTGTGAAACAACGCCGCCACCTCGCTCCTTGTCATGCGGCTCGCTCTGGCCTCGGCGAGAGCGTCGAGGACCTTCTGAGTGTCGGGATGACTCACCTCGTCGCCGAAGATTGATCGCGCCGACTCCACCGAGTAGCGCCAGACCTCGCGCGCCGCGTTGAGATCCTCGACCGCGATCTCGGGCCACAGATCGAACGCCGCCGATCCCAGCGTGATCCGCTGAGGCGATCCCTGCGCCTGCGGCTCGTGGACAAAATCCCGCACCGCTCCGAGCCGCGCCACCAAGTCTTGCTCGACGCGCGGATCGACCGGCGGTGGCCAGGGCGGGCGAGAATCTCTTGGTAACGCTGAGCGATCTGGCTATAGATTCCACCTTCCAGATCGGTGGCGATCACCACTGTTCTCGGCGGCAGAGATCTGTTCAGCCAAACCCCGAAGGCGATGTTCAATACAAAGCCGGCACCGGCGGCGATCATCTGCCACCGAGTGAGGTTCGGCCTGGTTGATGAAGGCGAGGGGTCGTTCATGCTGCTCGGCGATCGAATCGAGAGGGCACGCTAAAATAGTCGAATACGTGACCGCCAGCGTCAACCCGCATTATTCAGGGTGCGTCCGTCCGGCTCTTTTCGGAAACAGGCGCGTGACGGCGAAGCGCAGTCCTCAGTCCGGCCTGTAGGCCGAGCCCCCGCGGCCTCATCGCCTTCATGGCGCTGCCGGCCAGGAATTTCTCCCCGGCCTCGGCGGCGCGGGGGCGACCGCGGCGCACGCCTTGCGCCGTAGAGCGCGATCCCCGTCCTCTCCCGCTCCTCGCGCACCTCCTCGACCGCGAAGCCCTGCTCCGAGAGCGCCGCCTCGAGCTCACGGCGGGACACGATCCACGCGTGCCACTCGAGGACGATCTGGTCCACGCGGCGGAGGGACGAGCCGCTTTCGGCCACTCGGGCAGCGGGCCAGGCGGGGGAGATCTTCCCAAGCTCCCAAGGTGCGCGGCAATGTGGCTTTCGAGGCCTTCGGCCTCGAAAGCCCAGGACACCTGGTGCGGCGGAGCCTCGATGGAGCGGAAGCGTCCCTGCTCGCCGAGGCCCTCTTCTTCACTCAGATCCCTGCCCCGTGGCGAGGGGAGCTTCGCCAGGCCCGAGTCGGCCCCGAAGCCCGCCTGCACCTGCTCCTCGACCTCGTTGCACAGCGCGCCGTTCCAGGGGTCGAGTTCGTGGACCTGCAGCTGGGCCAGGTAGGCCTCGGTCCCCTGCCCGACCCATGAGGGCCCGTTCACGCAACCCCGAACACGGGTCCTCCAACGAATGCCAGACCCGGCTCACTCGCAGGCTTCGTAGAACTCGCAGGTGAGCTGGGCCCCGGGACTGGAATCCGGACCAACCCCGCAGGGAAGGGGCGGAGGACCGGGGTCTACCGGAGCGACTACTGTCCCGAGGAACAGGTATCCGAGGACGTGAATCGCGTCCGAGCAGTCGAGCCTGCCGTCGCCGTTCGCATCGGCGGCCTGAAGGCAAGGTGGCCGCCTGCCATCGGCGAAAAGGTACTCAAGCACGCAGAGACCATCAGACACATCCAAATCTCCATCGGCGTTCGAGTCGCCGCGGTGGAAAGGAGTCGATTGGCACTCGTCTGGGACTCCGTCGTGGTCGCGGTCCTCGCTACGTGGCAGCCGCGTGTCATTGGACAGGAAGAGAATCTCGTCCCCCGCGTAACCGCTGACGAGGAGGTCGTGGCCTCCATCACCGTCGAGGTCACCCGCGACGATTTCCACGCCACTCCGACCGGCCGACCAGGGTGGAGGGGCGTGGAATCGACCGGCACTGTCGTTGAGGAACACCTGCACCGTGGAAACACTCACGTCGACCACGGCAACGTCGCTGCGGCCGTCCCGGTCCATGTCAGCGGCGACGAGGTTCAGTGGGGTGTAGCCAGCAGCCAGGGTACTGCGGGCACGGAACTCCCCATCGCCGTTGTTGAAGAGGACCTCGACGCGGTTGTTCCCGAAACGGATACCATCGCGCGGGATCGCTACAGCGAGGTCGTCATTCCCATCGCCGTCGAAATCGGACGTCGCCACGTCTGTGACCCGTAGAGAATCCAGGTGCCCTGTGAATGAAATCCGGAAAGGGGCGTCGAGGGTGCCGTCGCCGTGGTTGCGGTAAAGCCATATGCTGCCTCCCGTGTCGTCGGCCGTGGCTAAGTCGCTCAGGCCGTCACCGTCGAGATCGAGCGCGGCGAGAGCCATCGGTTCTTGTCCTCCCGGCAAAGAGTTCCATAGCCGGCCGAACTCCGCGTCGCCCAGGTTGAAAAGGATTTGCACTCGTCGCCCCTGCCCGTCCCCAAGCGCCAGGTCGAGGTCCGCGTCCCCATCCAAATCGACCGGCAAGAGCGCTGCGATCCAGCCAGAAGCCTGCAAACGTTCTGGCTTCGCGAAAGTGCCATTCCCCAGATTCCGGACGAAGGAGACGGTGTTCCCTTCCCCCAGGCCCGCGTGAAACGCAAATACGTCGGCAAAGGAATCGCCATCTACGTCGGCGACCGCGAGCCCGAAGGCCTCAACTCCCAGACCGACTCTGAGCAGGCGCTCGAATTGGGACTCTCCATCCTTGCGGATGGCGGTACATGTTTACCCCGTCGCCGCTCAAGGCCGCCACGTCGAGATCTCCCTCACCATCGAGATCGCCCAGGGCGATTCCACGCACCCTGAACCCTGGGATGCTCTGCGCCGCGCGGATCACTCCCGGCGCTTCTGACAGATAGATGCTCGTGTGCTGAGAAGTCCCGACTGCCAGGTCAACATTCCCATCAGCATCCCAATCGCCCGCCGCAATGCGGACCGGATCTCCATCGGTTCGGAGCGACAGGATCTCAGTGAGCTGCTCGGCACGGTCATTCAAGCGGAGAACAACTACGGGAGCGTCTCCTTGTGCGACCGCCAGATCGAGTAGCTCATCACCATCGAAGTCGGCGAGCTCGCCGGAGTGTGCTGTGTGCTTTCGGGCAAGCACCTGAGAGAGACGAAGATCCCCACCTGCTTGGTTCCAGAGGACGGCGATCGCTGGCGGGTTGCCTCCGAGTACGCAGAGATCGGTGGCTTGGTCGCCGTCGAGATCAGCGGCATAGATATGACGGGGTGCTGCAGGGGACGGAAGCAGGACCGGCTGCGCGAAGCTGAACGCTTCGTCCGCCACGTAGAGAGAGATGACCTCGTCGGCGGTTCCCCCCCCCGTCGCCAGGTCCGGTCGTCCATCGCCGTTGAGGTCGGCCACTGCAAGCGCAAAGAGCTCCGAGTGCCCCCCGAGCTTCCCAACGACCTTAAGCCGGCCGCTTCCCCGGTTCTCGATCAAGGAAATCCCGTTCGAAGCGTAGAGGAGGACGGCAATATCGAGATCGCCGTCGCCGTCGAGATCCGCGGGGACGGCCCGCGTGGGGGGGTTCGCAAGAGCCAGCGTCGCGCCGGGCTTGAAGCTCCCGGACTGGTCCTGTAGGACAGGCGTGATCCCACCCTCAGCAGGTGTCCCCGGTGGCGGGCGTCCTGAGATGATGAGATCCGGTTTCAAGTCTCCATCTAGATCGCCGACCGCCACAGCTTCCCCTCCAGCCACCTCCAGGGTCTTCTCCTCGAAGTGCATCCCGAGGTCACGCTGGAGAAAGACCTTGAAACTGCCCACCTGGTACGTCAAACCCACCAGGTCCGAGCGTCCATCCCCGTTGATGTCCGTGGAGAGGAATTCGGACAGGGGCGGGAGAGCCATCGGCCCCTTCATTCGAAAGCTGCGCGCCAGATCCTCGCTGTCGGGGATCCCGTTGCCGTTGCAATCTGCACCGTCCGCTCGTGTAGAGCTACCGCAGAGGATGATGAGAAGAATTGCCGAGATGCCGGGCAGCGCCGTGTATTCAACCAGCCCGGATAGCCCAACGAGTAAGTTCATGATCCTCCCCAGATGACTTGATAGATGGGATGAGAAGGCCAATCCCCACGCAGTGTCGATATAGACCTGCAGAATCTTTACGGGCTCCGAAGGGCCCACAACTCAAGGAGATTGGCCATGCGTCAGTCTACTCAGTCGGGGCTGGAAGGAACACAATCGCTTTGGATCTCGGTGACAAGTACTGCCACTTCTACACGCTGGACGCCAAGGGCGAGCGCGTGAGCGCGGGGCGGGTCCCCTCGGTGCCTGATGGGCGCCGGGCGCCTCTGGCGCGAGCAGCCGCAACCTTTCGCAGGCTTCAAAAGCGTCTCATCACTGGCAGCGTGCGGTATACACAGCTACCAGTGCCTCCCTGGAGCGAAGCACTACCGTCAGACGCCGATCGCTTTCATCCGCTGCTCGATCGCCTCGCGGATGTAGCCGTCCTTCGGATCCTTCGCGGTCGCAAGGAGCTGCAGGTAGAGGTGCTTCGCAAGCTCCTTCTTCCCAGCTGCTTCAAGATTCTCGCCAAGGAGGAACACCGCCTTGAGAGTGCGCGACCGCTCCCAGGGGTCCTCCGCGCCCATACCGCGGAGGATGACGCCAGCCGCTTCGGAGTCACCGATCGCCGCCAACGCCCACGTGGCAGCCATGCGTGCGTCCGCGTCGTTCTTGTCAACTGCGATCTCCTTGAGCATCGGGACGGCCGCGACGTCTCGGAGGTGGCCGAGTGCTTGGACAATCCCCGTGCGACGTCGCCCCTGCGCACGCGGCAGCGCGCTGCGAAGCTCCTCGGCCGCCGGGGCACCGATGGCCTCGAGCGCCATCGCTTGAGCGAGCGCCAGGTTCTCGTCGCCCAGGAGGCGAGCGAGGGCAGGCACGGATTCCTTCCCGCCAGCGATCTGCAGCTCACGGACAAGCATGAGTTGCACTTCGATGCTCAGCCCCTTGGCCAGGAGGGCCTCCCCCACCGCCTCGGCGAACAATCTGCGCATTGCGTCGTTGCCCGGCTTCCCCGCCATGAGGGCGAGGCCATGGAGCACGTACTGCGGGCGGAAGTCCTTGTAGGTCGGATCGCCAGCGTCCTTCACCAGCGACACAAGGGCGAGAATGGAATCTCGCCCTCCGGCCAGGATGGAGGCAAACACCTTGTCTGCCTCGGTGGATTCCGGTCCAGTAAACTTGCTTTCCTTGCCGGACTCGTCGGCATCCGGCATCCGTCCCACAAGCGCGGCAATGTCGTCTGCATTCTGCATGGCTTTCATCCCTTTCCAGGCGTCTCGTATCGATCAGAGGTGCCACGGCGCCCGCATAGCCTGGTAGGCCAGGCGGTTTGCCTGCTCGTCACCAACAATCTGTTCCGTCTGCGGATCGAAACGGATCTTCCGGCCAACTCGAATGGCAATGTTGGCGAGGTGAAAGGCCGTCGCGGTCCGGTGGGTCACCTCGGCATTGCCACCCGAGGGCTTGCGCGACTTGACCGCGTGCGCGAAGCTAATAAGTGGAGCGGGATCGGGGATCGCCTGCAACTTCTTTCGGTCCTCATCCGACAAGTCGTCAGGAGAGATTTCCCTCGGCTCCTTGCGATCGTAGGGCTTCCCCCACTCGCCGGAGTCAAACACCAGAGTGAAGCCGTTCGCATACTTCAGCTCCACCCAACCCCACATCCCGCAGACGTCTGGGTGGGCGGGCGGCGCATTGACGTCCACCTCCACCGGCGCGGTGTCGTCGAGACCCAATCTCCAGGTGAGTGGATCCAGGAAATGCTGGGCCATGTCGGAGAGCCCACCGCCCTCGTAATCCCAGTAGCCGCGGTGGGTGCCTCCACGGCGGTGCGGATGGTACGGCCGAAGCGGAGACGGCCCACAGTACAGGTCCCAGTCGAGGCTACCGGGAACGGGCTGGGGGCGTGCGTTAATGAGCCCACTCCATTCCTTCACCTTGAAGCCACCACGAATAATGAGCACCCCCTTGCAGCTCTTCAGGAGGCCACTCTTCATGATTTTCCGCGTCATCCGAGCCTTCGGGTCATTCGACTCCTCGAAGCGCCCGTAAGTCCCCACCTGCCAGATGCGGCCGAAGCGCCTGGAGGCGTCGGCAACCGCGCGACCCTCGGCAATGAAGCGCGTCATCGGCTTTTCGCACACAACGTCCTTTCCAGCTTCCATCGCGGCGATCGAGATCAACGCATGCCAGTGTGGCGGCGTGGCAATGGCCACCACGTCGATGTCCTTGCGATCGAGCACCCGCCGAAAGTCTGTATAGACCGTTCTGTTGTCCGCTCGGTCGAGCCACTTCACATCGCACGAAGCGAGCCGCACTGGATTGAGGCCCTTGAATCCGATCCCGTACGTGTACTCACCTCGACCTCCACACCCAATGAGCGCGGCGCCCACGCTCTCACTTGGCGGCACCTGTCCCTCGCCCCCCAGCACGTGCCGGGGAACAATGCTGACCGTGGCGGCCCCGAGCAGGGAACCTTTCAAGAATCGCCGCCGGCTCATTCCGGTCTGTTGTCTCATGACATATTCTCCTGGCTCCTCTGCTTACCGTGCCTGCGGTTGAGTCCTTCAAATCGTTGGTCTCGCAACTGTTGGCCTGGAGCTCAACGAACGCTGACCCCAAAGACTAACAAGAGGAATGTACTCGACGGTTGTCCCCAAGTCACGGAGCTAGGGGCGCAATCGAGAAGAATCCACAGCGCGCCGCGCTTTTCCGCGGAACACAGCAGCCTCGGCTGGTCCTGGGGTGCGGGAGGTGACCGTCAAGAATCTTCGGGTTGCAAGACCGGTGCCGGGGAATTCGATCAGGAACCCCCCTTTACCTCTCGAAGGGCCGCGTTTAGTGTCATTCTGGTTGCATTCTGACGACCTCAAGCACTGCCTCTGATCTCCACGGTGAAAATATGCAAAGCCTCGTCGTTCTGTTGCCCGGTATCGCCTGCCTCTTGACGCCAACGGCTCTGGCCACTGCCGAGGATCACCTCGTTCACTCGTGGAAGCGCCTCGCGCTGAGCGACGCCTTCCACGCTGAAGGCGCCAACCTTGGCGACTTGAACCGTGATGGCCAGAATGACGTCGTCGCGGGTCCGTTCTGGTACGAGGGCCCCGGGTTCTCAATACGCCACGAGCTCTATCCGCCGAAGGTCTTCCATCGGAACGGATACTCCGACAATTTCTTCGTCTGGGTGCGCGACTTCAACAAGGACGGGTGGAACGATGTACTTGTCCTCGGGTTTCCCGGAAAGGAAGCCTCGTGGCTCGAGAATCCCAGGGACGTGGCGAGCCACTGGAAAAGACACGTGATCTTCGCAAACGGACTCGACAACGAGTCACCGAGCTACGTCGACATCAACGGCGACGGCCGCGAGGAGCTCGTCTTCAGCTTCCAGGGGCAGCTCGGGTGGGCAGCACCAGGTCCCGACGGAGTCGAGAAACCCTGGCCGTTTCATCCACTCACGCCAAGGGGTGATTACGGACCGTTCACGCACGGCCTGGGCGTCGGCGACGTGAACCAGGACCTCCGGCTCGACTTGATCGAACGCACAGGCTGGTGGGAGCAACCGCCCGAGGGATCCCGGGAGCTCTGGAGAAAGCACTCGTATGACTTCGCGCCGGGCGGCAATGGCGGCGCGCAACTCCACGTGTACGACTTCGACGGCGATGGTCTGAACGACGTCCTTGCCGGCCCTCAGGCGCACGGCTTTGGCCTCAACGTGTTCAAGGGCCGACGCGAGGACGGCCAGGTGACGTTTGAAATTCAGCGTATCCTCGGAGCGTCTGGCGAGGAAAACGATTATGGCGTCGTCTTCTCCGAGATCCACGCCGTCGACCTGGTCGATATGGACGCCGATGGCATCAAGGACATCGTCACTGGCAAACGCTTCTGGTCTCACGGGGCCGCCGAGCGAGATTCACGCGGTCCACGAGTGCTCTACTGGTTCAAGACCCTGCGCGCGCCCCACGGCCTCGATTTTGTACCGTTCCTCATCGACGGCAACTCGGGGGTGGGCGTGCAGGTCATTGCGGGAGACTTGAACGGGGACAAACTGCCCGACGTGGTCGTCTCGAACAAGGCGGGCACGTTCGTGCACTTGCACAAGGCCCACAAGGTCGAACGAACCGAGTGGGAGGCATCTCTCCCGCGACCGTGGCCGGTCGTGGCCGAGACGCGAAGAGCTCGTCTCGCTCAACAAAACAGGGACCCGAAGCAGCCAGGCGATGGCGTTGACGTCTACCCCCACGCAAGTCTCCAGCCGGAGGATGCCGCCAGTGCAATGACGCTCCCACCAGGCTTCAAGGCGACTCTCTTCGCCGGAGAACCCGACGTCCTTCAACCGATTGCCATGGCACTTGATGATCGTGGCCGCCTCTGGATCGCGGAGGCCTATTCGTATCCGGAGCGGCAGAGCGAAGAGAACTGCCGCGACCGCGTTGTAATCCTTGATGACGTGAACAGCGACGGACGCTTCGACACGCGAAAGGTCTTCGCCGAGAAGCTGAACCTAGTGAGCGGACTCGAGGTTGGGTTCGGGGGCGTGTGGGTCGGCGCAGCGCCCCATCTACTGTTCATTCCTGATGCGGACTCGGACGATGTGCCCGACGGTCCGCCACAAGTCCTTCTCGACGGCTGGGGCTACCAGGACACGCACGAAACCCTGAACGCCTTCAACTGGGGCCCCGACGGCTGGCTCTACGGATGCCACGGCGTATTCACGCACTCGAAGGTCGGCAAACCAGGCGATTCCGACGAAAAGCGGCAGCGCATCAACGCAGGAATCTGGCGCTACCACCCAACGAGGCACGCGTTTGAGGTCTTCTGCCACGGAACAAGCAATCCGTGGGGTGTTGATTGGGACGATTGGGGCCAGGCGTTCCTCACGTCCTGCGTAATCCCCCACCTCTACCATGTGATCCAGGGAGCACGGTACGAGCGCCAGGCAGGGCAGCATTTCAACCCCTACACCTACGATGACTTGAAGACCGTTGCGAACCATCGCCACTGGATTGGGCAAACTCCGCACAGCGGTAACAACCGCTCTGACTTGAACGGCGGAGGCCACGCGCATTGCGGCGCGATGATTTATCTCGGCGATTCGTGGCCACAAAACTATCGCAACCAAGTCTTCATGCACAACGTGCACGGTCAACGCGTCAATGTCGACCGCCTCGTCCAGAAGGGTTCGGGCTACGTGGGCTATCACTCACCCGATCTGCTCCTGTCGAACGACCGTTGGTCGCAGATGCTCTCCTTTCGCTACGGTCCCGACGGAAACGTCTACCTGAATGACTGGTATGACAAGCAGGCGTGTCACACAAGGAACCCGGGCGACCACGACCGCTCGAACGGCCGGATCTTCAAGATCACCCACGTTGATTCGAAGCCCGTCAGACTTGACCTGGCAAGACTCTCTGACAGGGAGCTGGCCGAGCTACAGGTTCACCCCAACGATTACTTTGTCCGACACGCGCGTCGATTACTCCAGGAGCGCACTGGCAAGGGTCCGATATCGAGGGAAGCGGCGGCAACTCTCAGGAAAATCGCGCTCGAGAGTGTGGAGGAGACGCGCGGGCTACGAGGCCTCTGGGCACTCCACGCCACGGGCGAGCTGACCGAGGCCGACGTCCTCTCGTCGCTTCGAAACCAGAGCGCGTTCGTCCGCGCCTGGGCCATCCAGCTCTCCATGGAAAGCCGATCGCCCTCACCCGGCCTACTCACAGTCTTCGCGGAGCTGGCCCAAAAGGACCCTTCCTCCGTCGTACGGCTCTACCTCGCCTCGGCCTGTGACCGAATGGAGTGGAAAGACCGCTGGCCGATCCTCGCCGGGCTCATCAACCACCCCGAAGACGCACAGGACCAGAACCTGCCCCTCATGTACTGGTATGCCATGGAACCGCTTCAAGGCGACGATGCCGAGCGGGCGCTCGCACTGGCGGTCCGGTCGAAGTTGCCACCGCTTCCCGCCTTCATGGCGAGGCGAATCGCGGCGAAGGCAACGCCTGAAAGGCTGGCGCTGCTCGTCAAGACACTTGGCGAAATCCAGGACTCCTCCGTAAGGATCGCCTTCGCGAAGGCCTTGAATGTGGCGTTCAAGGGCCAGGGAGGGCTTGCAATGCCAGTCCACTGGGCGCAAGTTCGGGACGCACTCACCCCGGCGGCGGATGAGAGCCTCAAGGCGGAGCTGTCGGCACTGGCAGTGCGGTTCGGCGACCCGGTTGCGGTCGCAAGCCTGCGTGCGGTGCTTTCCGACCCGGAGGCCGACCTCGCGGGGCGTCGAGGTGCTCTCTCGAGCCTCGTGGAAGCCAAGGACAAGGGGCTTTCCGAAGGGCTGCTCGCCATCCTGCGGCGTGGCTCGGCGAAGGATGCGGGTTTTCGAAGCGATGCCATCCGCGCTCTGGCAGCCTGCGCGGACCCGAAGACTCCCCAGGCGCTGCTCGACATCTACGCATCGCTCAACGGAGCCGAACGTCGCGATGCGCTCGGTACTCTCACCTCGCGTGCTGATTTCGCGCTTCCTCTGCTCGCCGGAATCACCTCAAGAAAGCTAACAGCCGCCGAGGTCCCGGCCGAGCTGATCCGCCAACTCAAGAACCTGAAGGACGCCGAGGTCGACAAGCAAGTCAGAGAGGTCTGGGGCGCCTCACGCGATACCACCGAGGACAAGAAGAAGCTCATCGATCAGTACAAGCGGCTCCTTCAATCCACGAAGGAGCCCGCCGATCCGACGCTGGGCCGAGCCGTCTTCGCGAAGACCTGCCAGCAATGCCACAGCCTCTTCGGCCTGGGCGGCAAGGTGGGTCCGGAGCTCACGGGCTCAAACCGTGCCGACCTCGATTACATCCTCTCCAATGTGCTCGACCCGAGCGCGGTCATGGCCCGGGAGTACATGCCGAAGGTATTCGTGACAAAGCAGGGCCGCGTCATCACGGCGATCGTGAAGACGGAGGAAAAGAACACCTACACCGTCCTCACCCAGAACGAAACGATCGTGATCCGTCGTGACGACCTCGAGGACGTCCAGGAAAGTGAGCAATCGATGATGCCGGAGAACTTGATCCAGCCACTCAGCGAGGCCGAAGTTCGCGGCCTTGTGGCTTACCTCGCCAGCACAGCACAGACTCCAATCCTCGCCACGCAGGAAAACGCAAAGGACCTCTTTGGCGGCCGCGACCTCACCGGTTGGCATGGAAACATGGATCTGTGGCGCGTTGAAAACGGCGAGCTCATCGGGAAGAGCCCGGGGTTAAAACGAAACGAGCTCCTCAAGAGTGAGATGCTCCTGAGCGACTTCCGTTTGAGCCTGAAGGTCAAACTGACGCCGAATGAAGCGGGCAGCGGGATCCAGATCCGCAGCGAGCCGCTCGAGGAGGGCGAGATACGAGGTTATCAGGCCAGATTCGGAGAGGGCGGGTGGGGAACCCTCCACGAGCCGGGAGGCCGTGGCCTCCTGTGGGACAAGTCATCCGAAGCGCACGTGAAAATTGGCGAATGGAATGACTGCGAGGTCGAAGCGGTGGGCGCCCACGTCCGCACCTGGATCAATGGGCAACCCTGTGTTGACCTCAACGACCCCGCGGGCGCTCGCCAGGGCATCATCGCCGTCCAGATGCGCGCAGGAGGGCCGATGGAGATTCGACTCAAGGACCTGCGGCTCGAGGTGATCGGGCCAGCAACGGAGGGTCGGTAGCATCCCCGGAAGCGCCGACATTCTCGAACTTCGCCACCCGGGGTGAGCGACAATCGCGGGCAAGGTGATCGCCCGGCAAACCTCAGGCGGGAAGCGATGCGACGAACTCGACTGCCGAGGCAAACCTCTGGGCCGGGTTGCGGGAGATCGCCCTGGCGAAGTAATTGACCCATTCAACAGAAAGGTTCAGCGGAAACGTCGGCTGCGGCAGGGGACTATTCAACGCAGGATCTTCAGTGGCGAAAGACTGCGAAGTCTTCGTTTCCGGCAGCTCCTGCACCGGGATCTCGCCACCCATCATCTCGAGCAGGATCAACCCGAGTGAGTAGAGGTCCGAGCGCGCATCGGGCTCGGCGCCGCCCATCTGCTCGGGTGAAATGTAATCACTCGATCGGTCCCGCTCGCCTGCAACTGCAAAGCGGTCGAAGAGGCTGGAAAGTTGCTTCAAGTTCGAGAGCCCAAATGGCGCCACAAGGAGCCTCTCTGGACCCCGAGCCCCCTCGGCGACGCGGATCGTCTCCGGGCTCAATCCACCAGAGACGATCCCACGCTCGTGCAGAACTTTCAAGGCGTCAGCCGCACCGTGGATCAACGCAACCGCCACGGTGCGGGATAGCCCACCTTTGCGCCCAAGAAGAGTGCGAAGCGAGACAGAATCCACAAGCTCGGTGACCACGTAAACGCACTCATCGTTGTAGCCGAGGTCAATCACGGCGATCAGGTTTGGGTGGCGAACGCCCATCGTCCTGGACTCCTTGCGGAAGGCATCGAGGAGGCAGTCCCGGACGACGCCGCGGCCAGTTCGCCACAGACGCAGCGCGACGCTGGCTCCAGTGCGGAGGTGCGTGGCGCGGTAAACATCACTGCCAAAGCGGCCCGGCGCGACCCATTCATGGATCTCGTAGGTCTCATCGAGAACGAGCCCGACCCAGTTGGAGGCATGGACTCGAATCGTGCGCGTGCCTCCTCCCGGCGCTCCATCGACGCGGACCGTTGGCAGGCCAACGAGAGCCCTTGCGAGCTCTCCAGCATCGGCGTAACGGCCTTCGGGTTTCTTGTGAAGACAACGAGCCACCAGATCCTCGAGCTCCTCGGAGACCTCGGGTCGAAACGACGACAAGGCCGGTGCTGGCATACTCGAGTGGACGCGGATGAGCTCCAGCGGATTTCGGCCCGTGAACGGCACCTTGCCCGCAAGCGCCTCGAACAGGATCACGCCGAGTGAATAGATATCGGCGCCCGTGGTCACGGCATGGCCCGCGGTCAGCTCCGGAGCCATGTAGAGCAACGTGCCCAGGAATTCGCCCGTGGAGGTTAGTCGCTCCCCCGGCCGATCCAGGATCTTCGCGATCCCGAAATCAAGCACCTTGACTTGTGAACGCTCCTTGTCGATTCGGTGAAGGTAGATGTTCGATGGCTTCAAATCGCGGTGCACTATGCCCTTCGCGTGGGCCAGTGCGAGGACCTCACACACCTCTCGAATGAGCTCAACGACCCGCTCGGGCTGGCCAAACTTGCCGGCCCGGCGAAGCTCGTCCAGGGTCGAGCCATACAACCGCTCCATGGCGATATAACTGAGCCCTTCCGGATCGCGTTGAAACTCCAGGACCTTCACCACGCCGGGGTGATCCAGCGATGCGGCCGCCTCGGCCTCCACCTCGAATCGCTTCTGCGCGGCGCTACTTACAAGACCATGACCGGAAAGCTCAGACTTCAGGAGCTTGATCGCCACGGGCTGAGCGTCTTCAATCCTTGAAGCTTCGAAGACCTTGCCCATCCCGCCTTCCCCAAGCAGGTTTCCGAGACAGTACCGTCCGCTCAGCACACGACCGGTTTCACTCACCGCTCGCCCCTCGTAGACGAGCACATCACTATCGGCGGGGCAAACAAGCCTCTGGTCCTCAAACCGGCTGCTGCAAGTGAAGCATCGGCGCATAAATTTCAGCATAACACACAATGAGCCATGGATGGGCAGCGCCCCTTGGGATACCATGATTCTAACCGCCATGGGTTCGATAACGCCGCCACCAAGGAGCGAGGAGTCGATTCGCTGGTTCTCTTCGTAGAATTGGGTCCTCTCCCTGGGGCCCGGAACCGTGCAACCGCAACTCTCTTTGGATACAGATCATGCCCCTATCTGCAGTCAAGGACTCCCTCAAAGCACGCTGGGACCGCCTCCCCGAAGAGGCGCGCCACGAGATCAATACCTACGAAACTGAGCTGGACCGCTTTATCGCGGGGCAGGTCATTGACAAGGTGTTCATGGAATTCCGGCTGCGCTTTGGCACCTATGGCCAGCGTCAACCCGGGATTCAGATGCTCCGCATCAAGATCCCACTGGGGATGCTCAACAGCGAGCAGTGCGAGGTCCTTGCCGACTGCGCGGAAGAGTATTCGGACTCGATCTGCCACGTCACGACTCGGCAGGACATCCAGCTCCACTTCGTGGAACTACTCGACACACCCAATCTCTTCCGCAGGCTGGCGGAGGTGGGCATAACGACCCGGGAGGCCTGCGGCAACACGGTCCGGAACGTTACCGCTTGCCCCTACTCGGGCGTCTGCGCCGACGAACCCTTCGACGTCTCTCCCTACGCCAAGGCCATGGCCTATTTTCTCCTCCGCCACCCCGATGCGCAAAACTTTGGGAGGAAATTCAAGATCGCCTTTTCGGGCTGTGCGCAGCACCAGTGCGGCCTCGCCCGCATGCACGACATCGGGTGCGTGGCCCGGACACGTGTCGTTCATGGGAAGACGGAGCGTGGCTTTGAGTTTTTCGTGGGCGGCGGCCTGGGCGCAGTACCCCACCAGGCCCGGATCCTCAGTGACTTTGTGCCCGTCGACGAGCTGCTGCCGCTCGCACAGGCCATAGCCCGGGTCTTCGCAGCCCGAGGTGAGAAGAAATCTCGAGCCCGCGCCCGAATGAAATTCCTCGTAGATGCCATGGGCATCGACGACTTCAAGAAGGCCGTCCTGGAGGAGCGTTCAAGGCTCCCGCACGATCCACGGTGGACAGGCTACGTGAGTGAAGCGGAAAGGTTTGCTGAGAAGCCGCTCAAACCAGGGAAGGAGATCGACTGGTCAAAGCAGCCGCCCATCGAAGGGAAGAAGTGGTCCGAGTTTCTCGCCTGGTATGCTGCAAGCGTGCGACCCCAGAGCCAGAAGGGCTACTCGGTCGTGACGGTTTTCCTTCCGCTTGGCGACATCACTTCCGACCAGTTTCGAGGCCTGGCACAGATTTCCCGAAAGTACGTCAACGGCACGATTCGGACCACCGTCCCGCAAAACTTGATCCTTCGCTGGGTCTCAAACTCGGATTTGCCGGAACTGCACGGCGACCTGAAAAAGCTCCAGCTGGCGCTGCCGTTCGCCGACACCATCGCCGACATGACAGCGTGCCCTGGAACCGACTCCTGCAAGCTTGGCATCGCCTCGTCGCGAGGTCTTGCGGGCATTCTCCATCGAGAGTTTCTGGACGACCTCACGAAGGGAAACAACAGCAGTGCTCCGGGCGCAACACCCCGAAATGATGTGATCATCAAGATGTCGGGTTGCTTCAACAGTTGCGGACAACACCACGTCGCCAACATCGGGTTCTTCGGATCCTCGAAACGGGTCGGCCAGCGCGTTGCACCCGTCTTTCAAGTCATATTGGGCGGCACGACGGAGAACAACGCAAACTCCTATGGCCTCATGGCGGCGAAAGTGGCCGCACAAAAGGCCCCGGACGTCGTCCGCAAGCTGACGAAGCTCTATGACACCGAGAAGAAGGTCGACGAGAGCTTCAACGCCTGCATGGCTCGCCTTGGAAAGGCAAGGATTCACGAGGAGTTGGCTGAGTTTGGCGAGATCGGCAACGAAGAGCAGTTTTTCCACGACAACCGCCAACCCTGGGATTACGTAAAGCACGTGGAAGCTGGCGAGTGCGCCGGCGAGGTGGTAACCCAGGCAGAGTTCTTGCTCGACTCGGCCGAGCGCATGGTATTCGAGGCGACGCTTGCCCTCGAGGCCGGAAATGCGGCCGAGGCAGCCCAGCTCTCTTACAAGGCCATGACCTCGGCGGCGGATGGCCTCCTTTCAACCCAGGGCCTACTTCTCTCGGACAAGTACAATACTGTGGCGGAGTTCAAGACTCGGTTCCTTGAAGTTGGAAGGTTCTTCCTCGGAGTCGGAGAGTACTTCATCAAGGCCTCGCTCCATGATTTGCCTTCACTCCCCCTGGAGAAGTGTAGGCAACTCCTCGAGGAAGCCAACCTCTTTGTCGAGGAAGCCCACGTCGTCTACGGCCGCATGGCCGGATCTGCCACCAAGTAATCGCAAACTCAAGCCAAAGAAACGGTAGCGCCAGTTGACCGAGCCACTGACGAGCCCCATGGGCCTTGAAAAAATCAACGTCAAGTTATTCGCGGATGCCCCAAGCGACTTCGACTACGACGTGCTCCTCGCCATTTTCGGGAGGTGGAGACTTGAGCCTGGCGAGGAAATCATGGACCTCGCCGACTACGCCCACGTCGACCATGGCCCCAATTGCCTGCTGGTTAGCCATCGCTGGCACTTCGGGATAGATCTTGCGCAGGGCAAGCCGAGCTTCATGCTCTCGGTTCGCAAGGGTCTTTCCGGCTCTCCAGCCGAAAGGATCTCCCAGGCGTTGCGGCTCCTTGTGGAGAAGACAAGGCGCCTCTTGAGCGAGCCCGATTGCCCCGGGACACTCAAGCCCAGGTGCGGCGAGATCGAGATCGTGCTCAACGATCGCCTGGCGGCCCCCAATACCCAGGAGACTGGACTGCAGTGGCGACCCGGCCTCGATCAAGTGCTCTCAAGGCTATACCGCTCAGGAGATCTGGAGGTTTTGGCCGAACAGGACCGCTCCCGGAGGCCAGGCTGGACCGTTCGATCCAGAGCTGGCGCCTCGTTGAGTCTTGAGGAGCTCTGGCAGCGACTCCAGTAGACTCGCTACAGCAACGACAGATGATGTTCGAGGTGTTTGATGTAATCCTCGGTGAGGAAGCGGAGGGTGACAGCCTCCCGGCCTCCAATCCGACAGGGAGTCTTGAGTCGATCGGCCAGGAGTTGCTCGATCACGCACGCCATGTGGAGGCTGATGGAACGCCACAGGTCGATGAGAAGATCCCAGTCAGCGTTCAAATAGTCCTGCACTCGTACCCAGGCATCCTGGTCATGGCCAGGAAACTCGAGACCACCAGTGCCGACTTGAGCCCTCACAAGACACTGGTGGGTGTTCAGGGCTGAATCGCACAAGTGGCCCAGGATCTGTTTCTTCGTCCACTTGCCCAAAGCTCCAGGCTGACTGACGTCGGGCTCGCGCCTGTCTCGTAACATGGCCCCGCGGATGCGAACCAACAGACGCAAATTTTCGGCAGCTGTTTTCATCGATGTCAACTCAGAGAAAGCACGTGGGACCGTGCCCCCGATAACCATTGAGCGCCTCCCCCGGGGAATTGGAACTGGCCACCTGCAACACCCAAAGCCCCAGAAAGGTCACCCGCTCGAGAGGGCATCGGGCCAGAAGCCCGGCCTCTGTCCCAACATGATGAATCACGCCTTAGGGCATACTGCATCAACTTCAACCGCACCATGCTGGCTGCTCCTGAAAAAAGAACACGGCTGGCCACATTCAAGAAGACCTCAGAGTAGGTGGTTTATTCGAGTTCTGACACGGGTCAAACCAGAATTCCCCCCCCACGGCATCTCGTTCGGGAACAGAAGAGGGCCAGATGCAGCTTGAATCTTGGAAGGTCCCGTGTTAACGAAGAGGACCTTTTTTGATTACGAAAATCCACTGGAAGCAGGCTGAAGGTCATGACCCGCAGAAGCAGAAACTACAAGTTCGCCTGGAAGAGCAAGAAGGCCAACCACGGACGCAAGGGCGCTCGTGGAAAGAGCAAGAAATGGGGCAAGAAGAACTGAGCCGGCATTGCCGCCCCGCGGATTAATCCTGCCAGACGAGGCGGCACAGCAAGTTCGTGAAGGCTTCCCCATCGTGGAGCTGAGTCTGGTTCCCGGGGCTGGATCTGCGGCTGAGCCAGGTCGGCCGCTTCATCTCCTCGACAGCCACGGTGGCTTGCTCGCAAGCGGCATCGCAGACCCGGAGAACGAGGTCATCCGGGTCCTCTCCAGGGACGCGGTTGATTCGTTTGACCTTGCTTTTTTCCGCCGCCAAGTGATTCGGGCGATGGAGCTTCGTAAAGCCCTGGGGCTCGTGGATGGCCGATCGGCCTATAGACTGCTCAACGCCGAGGGCGATTACCTCTCCGGCTTCGTCGCCGATGTCTATGGGCAGTTCGTCGTCCTCTATGTTTACTCGAAGGGCCTGATCCAGCTGGGTCGAATCGTTGCGCAGGCCATCGCTGAGGTGGCGGCACCCAGGGGGATTATCCTCAAGGTCCGACCCAGGGGCGGGCCCGCACCCGGCAAACCCAGGCAAGAGATTCTTGGCGAAGAGCCTCCGGAGAAACTCGTCGTGGAGGAGAACGGCGTTCCGTTGGAAATCCACCTCCTCGGCGGACTCAACGTTGGCCTCTTCACGGACATGCGGGAGCACCGACTCGGGCTCGGACGGTTCGTGAAAGATCGACGGGTGCTCAACACCTTCGCCTACACTGGCGCCATCTCGGTGGCAGCGGCGCGGGGCGGAGCGGCGCAGGTCACAAGCGTCGATTTGTCTTCGGGGGTTCTCAAGTGGGCAAGGGAGAACTTCCGGCTTTCAGGGCTCGATCCCGAGGATGCGCGCTATCGTTTTGAGACGAATGACGTGATCCGGTTTCTGAAGGACGAGCGCACCCGTGGTGTTACGTATGACACGATCGTGCTGGATCCCCCCACCTACTCTGCCGCACGGGCCGCTGGATGGTCTATGAAGAACGACTATCCCGACCTCATCGCTCTGGCGGCTGCGCTCTTGCCTCGCGAAAAAACTGGCTTTCTCTGGGTCTCGGCCAACGTGCACCGCTCGAGAGCACTCTTGCGGCACATTGAGGAGGGCTTCGCCAGGTCCCAAAGGGAGGTGAGGCTCCTCCAACTCGGTGGCTTGCCACCCGACTACCCCACCCTCCTGGAATATCCGGAAGGCCGCTACCTGGAAGTGTGCTACCTGGAAGTACGGTAGACTGCTTGCTCAAGGATGACCTACTCCCCCTTGATGTCCGTTGCTTTTCGTAGTGCAATTGCAGCCTGTTACTCAACCTGAAAGGATCTTCCATGGCCATTGCCCTCTGCGCTTCGTGTAAATCCCGCGTGGAAGAAGGCGCCGTCCGCTGCGTCAACTGCAACGCCGACCTCGCCCTGCCCGGTACGTTTACCCAGGTGCTCGGGTGGGTTATCGTCGCGATCTCCACGATCCCCTTTGCCGTCAGTGAGGTCACCACTGCCGAGCGCGACTGGACACCCCTTGTTCTGGGCGGACTCATTGCCGCATTCGGTTTTGTCATGGTGTTGTCGGGGCGAGCCAGGAACAAGGCGGCGACGAACCCTGTGATCATCGAAGCCAGCCCGACCACATCCCAGTCCCAGTGAACAAATCCCCGCGGTTGCGTTGCGAGCACCGATGGATCGGATAGAGGGAACAAAGGACAACAACGAGCTCGATGAGGTCGCGAAGTGGCCCCGAGGAACTGTGGCGTGGCCTCGCGTACTGCCGGAGCCAGGATGGGCCTACCCAAATAGGCTCTTATTCCGATTCCCCCCGGCGCAGCTCGTCAGCGAAGACTCTCTTGAGCCACAGGGGAATCACTCGCAACTTCCATCGCGGACCGAGGATCCGATCGTTCAGCTCATCGCGCTCCGCGAACGCCGTCCAGCCCGCCGAAGTGAATTCGCGACCAGGGTTCCAGGCGGTGCAACCAATAGGCTTCGCCCTGTCATGCACGAGACACCGAGTGCCCTCCAGAAGAGGGCAGTCAAAATTCTGCCGACGAGTGCTTTCCTCAACCTTTCCGAGCTCACGACGCAGCCTCTCCACCACGTCAGGCAGCTTCGCTCGCAGCGCGGGATCACTCCGGAACGCTCGGGCGATCGCCTCTGCTTCCAGCGGCGAAATGCGCATCTGATTGAGCCTCCGAGTACAACAGAGGTGGGCCGGCTGCCCCCTGTGGTACCTGGGGTCACTGACAAGGCAGGCCAGCTCCTCAAGGAGTGGACCGCGGATACCGTCAAGCTGCCGGATCGCGGAGTCCAACTCCTTTTTCGAGATAGCGCCCCTTCTTGGATAAAAAGGTCTGTTCGCCATGGCTCCAGATTCTAATCGCAGCCGGCGGTGGAGCGACATCATCGAGCGAGCTGCCAGGCTCCGAGCTTGCCTCTTCGGATCCTTCGGGGCAGAGCCTGTGACCAACGCCTACCGGCTCTTGAACGACTCGGGCGACGGCGCCGAGGGGTTCACAGTAGACGCCTACGCCGGTTTCCTCGTCGTGCAGGTACTCGACAGCATGGCGCTCCAGTCCGCGCCAGCCCTCGTGGAGGCTCTCGAGAAAATCCTCCAGCCCCGCGGGATCGTGCAAAAACTCAGGTACCAACAAACGGAGAGAGGCCGGGTGCCCGGCCAGATTGTCCAGGGCGAGTCGCCTCCTTGCGCCCTCGGAGTGCTGGAAAACTCGGTGCCCCTTGAAGTCGAGCTTCTGGAGGGTCTTCACACCGGCCTCTTCACCGACATGCGAGAAGAGCATGCTCGCATGCGACAGCTCGCGGTCGGCCGGAGGGTGCTCAACACATTTGCGTACACGGGGGCCTTCTCGGTGGCTGCTGCGCTCGGAGGCGCGACTTCGGTAACGAGCGTCGACGTCATCGCCCGACCCCTCGATCGAGCAAAGCGCAACTTCGAGCTCTCGGGCGTTGAGACAACGGCACATCACTTCGTTCGGATGGAGGTGATCGAGTACTTGCAGTTGGCCAAACGCCGCGGCTGGACCTTTCAAGCCATCGTTCTCGACCCTCCGACCTTCGCCACCTTCAAGTCGGGCCACTGGTCCGCAAAAACGGGGTACAAGCAATTGCTCCAGCTCGCACTCGGCGTGCTCGATCCTGAAGGTCTGTTGTGGGCCGCCGCCAACACCGAAAGCATGCCCCCGGAGCGCTTCGAGCAGCTCATCGGCCATGCGCTCCGGGAGGCGCGGCGCAACGCTCGGGTAATCGCCCTGGGCGGCCTCCCTCCCGACTACCCGACACCGATCGATAATCCCCAGGCACGTTACTTGAAGGTCCACCTGCTACAGGCCTGATTGCAGGAATATTCCTGCTGTTTGCCCCGTTTTCCGGCCTGGCCTATACTTTGTCGTGACTCAAGACAGAGTCGTGCCCGGCCAGGAAGCCTGGCCGGGCCCGGTCGAAGTGTGGTCAAGGACCACCGGTCGTTCTTGTTACTCCGCGAGCAGGCATTTCTTGAGCCCAGTAATTTTCCCTCCGTTCCCATGCGCGTAACTCAGACAAGCCTGAAGGCGCTCAGCTCCGGGTGGGCGAGGTTTCTTCTTTGGTACGAAGGCCACAAGGTCCTCACGCTGAGCATGCTCAACGCGCTGACGCTCTTCGTCTTTGCCTCTCTCGTTTTCATTGTCTGGGCGACCCAGCCGCGCGAGTCTCAGGCGCTCGAGAATGCAAGATCCAGTAAGTCCCCGGTGGTCGAATCGCGCAGGGCGCCACCCACACTCGCCGAGAAGACTCGACCCGGGGTCGATCCCGTGGCCGCCACTGCCTCATCCGCCGCAGCAGAAGACCCACAAGCCTCACAACGAATCGGGGTAAGAGAATATCAGGTCGAGGTGCGTCGGGCCCGGAGATTCTTCGCGCAGGCGGAGGCCCCACCCGTGACCGGAACGAGGAACGTTACCGAGCCAGAAGATGAAGAGAGTGAGCGAGGGGACGAGCCCGAGTCGCTCGCCCCACGCGACTGAGTATCGCCCACCGCAAGTTAGTGCCTGAAAGTACAGCCCTTGCGCGGTACTTACCACGGGTGTGAGGGGGGAACGTGGCCCCCTCAAATGTACCGGACGCCTCCAGCGCAGATAGTGACGTTTCGTTGATCAGGACGTCCTGATCATGGCCGCGAGGTATAGTTCGGCGCGAATTCCCTTCAAGTGCCGCAGGCAATCCTTGCACTTGGGTAAGAAGGCTGTCCTCCCTTGTCACGGCAGCGCACCCACTGCCTTCAGATCCACAGGCTCGAAGTCGTCCAGCCATGCGATCGGAAAGCACATGAGCTCGAACCATTTCGACTTCGCTTTCCCGACGAACTCGAGCTGCCCAGCCAGAGAGTCGCCCGTCTCGGGATCGCGCAAGTTTCGGATCTTCTCCCAACGGGCATCCGTCGCGTTGAGCTTGCGGTGGTCTTCGAAGGAGTGATCGCGGCCGTCGAGGTAGGGGCGAAAGTCGGCAATGAGCCCGTTTTGCGTTCGGTAAATGTAGAGGTCCATGCGTTGATTCCTGCTGCGTTTGTGGTTCGGCGGATGAGGCGAACAGTATATACCGCACGCGGGCAGTGATGAGACCTTTTGCAGCCTGCGAAAGGTTGCGGCTGCTCGCGCCAGAGGCGCCCGGCGCCCATCAGGCGCCGAGGAGGGGGAGGACGCGTGTCGCGGCCGTCGTGGGGGAGGGTCCGCCTCCCCCACCAGCAGAAACGAGCAGCAGACTTGAGATGGTCTTCCTCTGCCCATTCGGAATGTCTCATGTGTGGGCGCGCGAGGTATAGCAGCCGAGCCGATTCCTGGTAGAGTACGCGCCCCATGGAGCACGACAGCAACCCCGCATCCGAACAACGAACGGAACGGAGTATTCTCTTCTTCACGTGTGCTGCGCATGCGTTGACACACATCTACATGGTGATCTACTCCGCCGTGATCGTCAGGATGAACCAGGACTTCGGCGAGAAGGTCTACTGGTACGCCACGATTTGCGTGATCGTCTTCGGCATGGGCTCGATTCCAGCAAGCTATTTGGGAGAGAAGCTCGGGGAGAAGAGGCTGCTGGTCGCATTCTTCCTCCTTACGGCGGCGGGTGGCGCGTCGGTTGGGCTGGCTCATAGCACATGGCAGCTTGCTTTCGGAATGACGCTCCTGGGGCTTGGAGCCAGCATTTTTCACCCGGTAGGCAACACGTTGATCGCAAAGGGCATCCGCCTACCAGGTCGAGCCATGGGTGTGAACGGCCTCTGGGGGAGTATTGGCGAGGCGATCGGCCCCATCCTGGCTGGCGGCCTGACGGCCTGGCTCGGATCGTGGCGTTATCCCTACCTGGTCTTGACACTTCCGACTCTGGCAATCGGCTTGTGGCTTGCTGTCACCCGGATCGATTTGAAACATGCCACAGGAGGCACAACAGCCACCACTGGGGCTCCATCGCTCGCCAGGCCCCTCAGGAGAGCTCCTGTCGCCCTACTCACGTTCCTCCTCCTGGCAATGATGTGCGGCGGATTTCAGCTCTGGATTGTCAAGACCACGCTACCGGAATTCGTCGGGAAAAGCACCTCGAGCGGGCTTCTTCCGGTCTCTCTTGGGAACCCGGAGTTCCTCGGCCCTGCGGTGACGTCCATCATGTATCTGGTGGGTGGCACCGGACAGCTAGTGGCAGGCCGTGTAGTTCACAGGCGAGAGGGTCGCGGTGTCTATGCGTTGGTCTTTCTCGTGTCCATCCCGTTGATCTTGCTGACAGCAAGGCTCACCAACCTCCCGCTGCTCGTCACCGGCAGCTTGATGGCGCTCCTCATGTTCTCGGCGCAGCCGATCGAGAACGTTCTGCTGGCAAGATTCGCTCCCGCTTCGTGGAAGAGCTTCTTTTTCGGCCTCAAGTTCACCCTCGCCTTCGGGGTGGGCGGATTGGGAGTGAGGCTGTGCGGGTGGGCAAGACAAGGCTACGGCCTCGACGCCACGTTCAACCTTGCGACGGCTTTCTGCGCTGCGGCGCTTTTCTTCGCGCTGCTGGCGCTCCTGGCAAAGTCGAATCGTCAACTCGAGCCCGAAGTCCTCCCCCCGATCGCATCACTGCCTGAGCCAAGATTGCTCAAGCAATGAGCGACCTTGCTGGGGGACGACTGTGCGGTGGGCCAAGACGGCTCACGCTCTCAAGGAGAGAGACCTTCGGGCTCCTCAGGACCGCTTCAGTCACGCCCTCTTCACGCGTAGGCTTCTTCTTCAACGAGGGCCACGATCAGCTTCTTTTGGGGTCCCTCCTTGAACGAAAGTTTGCCTTCTCGGGCAAGCCAGCCGATTCCGGCAAGCACCTCGTCCTGAGTAAACCCCGGGATCTTTTTCACCTCCGTGAAGGGGACACCCACGGCTCCCTTTTCGTGAAGCTTCTTCCAGATTGTGCCAGCCGCCTGACCGATTTTCTCGAGGCTCATGGTGCCTCCTCCTCTCTTCAAATCAATTCCAAGGAAACGCATTTGAGTCCACTACCTGATGACGCCCCTGGGGTTACGGGCCACGCAGGGAGTCTTGAAGACGTTATCGACCTCCGAAGGGAGGAACTTGAGCAACTGTTTCGCCACTGGGAACAGTTTTTTGGGGCCACCCCTTCCCAACATTCGGTGGGCAAGGCACTTTGGCCTTGATGAATGGATCAAGGTTGCGGATTCTGCTGCTCTTGAATACTTTCGCTTGGTGATAGACTGCCTCGATGAAGCGCAAGCTCAGCCTTCCCCGGGGCACCCTGCTCCACAGGAGTGCGTCACGATGACAAGGAAAAAGATTCCGGGTCCCCCCAAGGCATTCATGGAGTTTTCGCGACGTTTTCCAAAGCTCGCGCAGGCATGGGACCTGCTGGGAGAAGGAGGTGGCTCGGGACCGCTCAACGCCAAGACTTGCCGACTGATCAAGCTCGGAATCAGCATCGCGAGCCGATCCGAGGGCGCCACTCATTCGGCGGCACGCAAGTGCGTTGCCACAGGAGCTACCGAAGCCGAGATTTACCAGGTAGTTGCGCTCGCGGCTAGCACGATCGGCATGCCCGCGGCCGTGGCGGCATATACCTGGATACGGGACGAGCTACCGCCTTCCAAAAAAACGTAGTCACGCGGTCGAGCCCACTCGCCTCGAGCTCAAACGTCTCCCACCGAGAGAGCCCAGGCGCCGCCCCAGACTTCGCCGGGCTCCAACACCTTCACGCCAGTGTCCTTGCTACCACGAGCCACCAGGTTAAAGCCGTCATTGGCATGAGTCACCGGCTCCACGCAAACAAACTCTCTCGGGCGGCCCGTGGAGTCATTGGGTGCATAAACAACCGCATGGGTGAAGAGCGGATCCAGGTTGAATCGAACCTCAAGACGAGTGCCAGGATAAATCACGCGTATCTCGCCGTGGCGAAGCCCGGTGAAGCAGTGATCAAGGCCAGGCTTTCCCAAAACCTTCAAGTGCCTGAGGTCGGTCCTGCCGCCGACTGGCTCGGGCGGCCCCGTGGGGATGCAGGCCTCCAGCGGGTAGTACCGGTCGGCCGGAACAATCAAGATCAAATCGGGGTCGGCTCGCGTGAGCCTTCGTCTGAGAAAAGGGTGGTAGCCGAAGCCAACCGGCGCCTTTCGTTTGTCCACATTTTCGATCGTCAGGGCGACTTGCAAGGTCTCCTCTGAAAGCTCAAGCACGTGGCGAAACCGGAGCGCAAAGGGGTAATTAAAATCGGGGAATTCGCGAGAATCGAAGGTTGCCTCGAATCGCCTTGGTGTCGAGGATGCTATCTTCCAGGGTCGATTGCGAACGTCGCCGTGGATCGCCGAGTGGTCAGGAAAATTCTCCTTGAGCTGATGGCGCTGGCCCTCAAACTCAAACGCAGCTCCGGCGATACGGTTCGACCAGGGCGCCAGGAGGTAAGAACCATATCCTGTTGGTCGTTTCACGAGCGCGTCGTGATCCGGTGCCGAAACGAGGAGGTCGAGCCAGTGCCCCTTCACCGAGACTCTGAGCCGCGACCAGTGGCAGCCAAACTCAGGCAGTAACGTGAGCTCCAGACGATCGTTCTTCAACACGAGCTCTTGAAAAATCTTTTTCTCCTCAACTGACTGAGTTGCTAGCAAGCTTTTCATGGCTGTTCCTACTTTTTCCAAGTTGAAGCCCTCCATTGTACTCTCGAGTACATTACCCAATGCAATAGGCGCTTTGATTCCTCGCCATTAAATTCTTCGCAACGGCTCCAGCATGGACCCCCTCCCTCTCGTCGAGAAGATTCTTCAGTTCATCGAACCTTACGAGTTTCAAACATTCGTATTGGGGTTCGATCGACCCAAGGGCTATGACCGCGCCCAACACGAGGACTCCTTTCGCAAGTTAAAACAGGCTCTCGGAGAAGAGATCTCGCGTCGAACACCCGGCGTGGACGCCGATTTCCTCCGCCCTGATCTCAGGATTGACATCGATTCCAATCTCTCCCTGCGTCTTCAGGTAGCGCCGATATTCCTCGCGGGGCGGTATCGAAAGCTCTCCCGCAACATCCCATCGACCCGCTGGATTCACCACGCATGCAATGGCCACGGCTGCCCAACTTGCTCTCATACGGGAAATTTGTGCGGCCCTAGCGTGCAAGAACTTCTCTCAACACCCGCTCTCAAGGCCTCGCTCGGCCAGCGGACCCTGTTCCACTCACTGGGCAGGGAAGACGTCGATGCTCGGATGCTCGGCTTGGGGCGGCCCTTCGTTCTCGAGATACATCACCCGGTCCGCCGCAAGCTCGACCTTGATCGGATACGGCAGGATTTTCACCAGCTCGCAGATGGTCTCGCCGAGATCTCAACGCTTTACCTCACGGGGCCGGAAGCCCGTTCGGAAGTGAAGGCAACGGAGGCAGAGAAGACCTATCGTGCATGGCTCGACTTCGGAGGCACTGTCCATTCACCCAAGCTCGAGCAGATCAGAGCGCTGTGCGGAATTACAGTGGAGCAGCTGACTCCGTCACGGGTGCAGCACCGCAGAGGCAGAAACACCCTGCGCAAGCGCAAGGTCCTGGAGTCGATTTGGCTCGGCAAAGTCGACGGGCGCAACGCCTGGGAAGTACGAGTAGAAGCCGGGATGTACGTCAAGGAGCTTGTGAGCGGTGATGAAGGGCGCACCCGACCTTCGCTCGCAGAGATCCTCGGCTGCCCGTGCCGGTGCGAGGCCCTGGATGTGCTCGAAGTACACTGGAATCCCCCGTGGGAGCAGGTAGAGCGGCCCGCACGGTAGGATTGCCGCACGCAGGGGACACTGAACACAAATGGCTAAAATCGTCCAACTCTCGAGGTTCCCATCGCCCCCACCGGAGGCTCCCTGGTGGGTCGTGCGCAGGGAGATGGTCCCGGCGAGCCCGGAGCGAGTATGGAATGCCCTGACCAACCCCGGGGAGTTGGTCCACTGGTGGTGCGACTTCGCGGAGGTGCGCCTCGAGAAGGGAGGACGATACGCCTTCGGCGGCCGCCATGTTTACGGGGATTCGATGGAAGCGCAGACGATCGAGACATCGGTGAAACCAGGGGAAGACTTCGAGATTGTGGATTTCGAGCCAGCAGCACGACTCGTGTTTCGTTGGCCGCTCCTTGGCGTTGACACTTTGGTGCAATACGAGCTCGAAAACGAGCTTGAGTCGACCCGGTTCACTGTCACGCAAACTGCCAAGGTGCCCCCGGGCTTGAACCCCGGCTTGGGCCCGAACTGGTGGTGGGTGGCCCTCCCGTCGCTTCGATCTTTCATCGAGAAAGGTGAGTCCGACTTGCGTATCGACTACCATGGGCTTCGATCGGCGGCGGCGATATCCCTTGAAGCGAGGTGTTCCACTTTTCCCTGGATCATCTGGCACAAGCTGACAAGCCCGACCGAAATTCGCCGCTGGTGGGCGCCCGTCATCCAGCTCGAGCCCAGGGCCGGCGGAACGTTTCGGCTCGAATTGGACGCCATGGGCCCGAGTCGCGTGCTCGAGACTTCCGAGCTCTCCCGATTCGTGCACGACTGGGTCTGGCCAGGCGGCGCCGTCGGGCAGATCGAGTGGAGTCTCGAGGAGACCGAGACTTGCGTCCTCTTACGCGTGACGGATCTTGGCCCATGGGACCCCGCAGTATCGCGCGACGCCTGCGCGACTCTCTGGGGCGCAACCCTGCTTCAGCTGAAGCAGTTGAGCGAGCGAGGCGTAACTCCGCGGGAGTATCAAGACGGCTAACGGATCCAGCGGGCATTCCAGCCGCGGGCAGGTGAAGTGCCAGGCCGAAATCTTGGGCGATGCTTTTGCACACTCTTGCACCGGGTTTCACGTTCCGGTATAAGCTGTAGGACCGATAACGTGTGGGACACGTATCGTGCGTTCCCCTGGCGCTGACCTCTATAGATTTTTGGCTCAAGCGCCTGAGTGTTTATCCCAAGAATTCGTTCCGTCACCCAAGGTCGAGCGAAAAGCAGCCTGGAGGCGGAGCGGGATTTGGGGACAGGCAAGTTTCGAACTAGCTGGCTTTCTAAAGCGTGGTGGACCGACGGACTCTCTCGTCTTGGCCCTCAAGATGGATGGAGGTTGGTGGTTTGTATCGTTTGGCGGCTTCAATTCATCGTTGAAAGACATGTCGGCGGTACAGCTCATGGCGACAGCGGTGAGGCAAGACTGGAGGACCGAAGAGCGCAACTGCGCTCGATATTTGCGAACCGACCTGGACGCTATGGACTTTCTTGGCTTGCTACCTCGACAGCGTCTGACCTTCAATTACAGGAGTAACGGAAAGTCACGGAGGTCGATTTCAGGAGGAGAAAGAATCCCGGTGAGAAGAGGTGGAGAGATTGGGGCGATTCTTGGGCCAACTGCGTGGACTGGAAGTGATACGAGGGGTCGATAACGACAGCGATTGCAAAGCAGAACCCGTCCGGATGCAACCAGCAGGTGCCACAGGGGCTCTTTACCTGGCAGGCCGGATAATCGAGAGATCGAGTCACCGATAGGTTCACGAAAGCAGTTTCACAGGAGTCAAGAACAGTCGAGCCTTCGCAGAAGAACTGTGGATTGAAGCCAGAGGGAAGCCGAGCCTTGCATTCGATTGTGCAGGGATTCGGCTTCTCTTTTTTTGCCCACTCTGCGCTCCATCTCGCGTCCTGCCAAGCCTTTGTGAACTGGAGTTGCCCCAGGTTCGACAAAATGGGAACTTCCGCGTACGCTTCTTCGTGATCTCGCAAAGGGTTTCATGCCTTCATCAGAGCAGTCGGTTAACAGCGTGGGTGCTTGCGCTCACGGTGATACTTCCCCTGGCGGCTCGCTGCGAGCTTCCCGGCGAGCTGGAAGACGCACTCAAACAGGCCCGAGCATTCCATCGACTCCTCGTCCTCGTCTTCCTCGATGAGTCCGGCTCGAAAGCAGAGTCGAGTCCAGGGGCATTGGAGTGCGCAGCGTGGCAAGAGCAGATCGCCCCGCACCAGCAGAAGATCCTCCATCTGGCCAAAAATTACAGCCTCTTGAGACGCTTCTCGATTCGAGATCTTCCTTCCTTCATCGTCCTCGACGGCGAGGGAAGGGAGGTCGGCCGAGTGGAGAATCAGCGCGGTCTCGGCAGCGCTCAGCGCAGGCTCCGGGATTTGCTCGATGCGGCCGAGCGTTCATCCGAGTGCACCGAGAGACTCAAGAAGGACCCAGGGGATGCCGAGGCGCTCTACTGGGTTGGCGCCCACGAATGGAACCGGGGGGCGCGCGTTTCCGCGGCGGAGCGATTTGAGAAAGTCGTGACCCTGGGCACCCAGCTTCACCTCGGCCCAAAGGATCTCACTGCTGACGCTCTGCGATTACTTGGAGAGGCTCACCTTGAGCTGAGCCGTTTCACCGAGGCGGAGGACTCCTTTCGCCGTTCACTCACCCGTCAAGGCTCGCCCGAGCAGCGCTCGCAAGCCGCGCTCGGCCTGGGCAGGAGTCTGAGGCGTCAGGGCAAAGCGCGCGAAGCGATCTGCGCTCTGGAGGCACACTTCCTTCCCGCCACTTCGGAGCCCAGCCTCGATGAGGCACTTTTCATGCTGGGATATCTGTACACAGAGCTTGGCGAGAACGAAAAAGCCGCGCGGAGCTTCCACACAGTGATCGAGCAATTCCCGTCGACCGATTGTGCACATCGAGCCGAGCTTTACAGGATCAAGGCACGGAGACCACCCATCACGGGTGTCGCAGAGGCTGTGAGCACTGCCTCCCTGAGTAGATCCAGAAGCGGGGACGAGCGATTGAAAGTCGAAAAGTATTCTGAATAGGTTCGATCGTCCACGACGCCGGATTCTTGAATCACTGCACTTGCCTCTCCACGGACACCGGCCAGTCCGCCCCAATGTCATTTCCACCGCTGGCGCATTCAGCCAAGCGCGCCCTTCACCTTCTTCCTTCCTGCAAATCCTCCTTGAAGCTCGTGCCAGAACTGGATCTCCTTCTCACCCCGCTTCCAGCACAGGAACACAACTCGATCATGCATTCGAGCCGGGTAATCCACTAACCCCACTCGAGGATCCTTGCAGACGCAGCCAATCGCATTCAGCTCCTCGGCAAGCTCGGTCAGTTGATCCGCCAGGTCCTCGAAGCGGCCGCGGACCTCCTCGGCACGCACGGAGCGGCCCTCTTCAGCAAGCCTCTCCGCCTCGGCGTGGAGCGACTGCATCTCGGAGCTGACGCGCACGATATCCCCGATGATCCGGGAAACCAGGGGAAGCGTCTTGTTGGCCTCCTCGAGGGTGAATAGTTTCTTGGGCTTGTAAGATTCTTCGGTCAAACCGTCTTGCTCCTGAGTAAAGAGAGTCACACCTGCCTCCATGAATGCGAGTATTATACTCCTCCCGGGGCGCCTCCGGCGCTGCGGCCTCCTGGGGCGGCGGTTCGGTGATTGCGCACGCAGAAAGAGAGAAAAAACGAGCGGACTTGCACCTGCCTTTTCGCCAGACTCGTAAAGCTTGGGGGTTTGGTTGCCGATAAACTCTGGCGCTGTCCGTACGACGTTCACCAACGAGGATTCCGACTGAAAGTGATTTCATGAAAGTTGCCATTCTCTGGCACATGCATCAGCCTTCCTACTGGGAGGCGGACCTGGGCAAGTATCGGTATCCGTGGGCATTTCTACATGCTGCCCGCCATTACCACATGATGGGGCTCCTCGCCAAGGAGACCCCCGAGGCCGCCATGACCATCAACATCACCCCGGTGTTGATGGAGCAGCTGGATGACTACTCAAAACCCAGCTTCCGCGATCAGCTGCTGGACGTCATTCGAAAGCCCGCTGACTCCCTTGACAACGAGGAGATCGCGCGGCTCCTAGATCACGTCTTCAAGCTCAACGCGCCGACGATGATAACGCCTTTTGCGCGATACAAGGAACTCAAGAACCTTCTCGATGGGACTCATGCCCAGAAGGTGCGGCGGGACGAAATTCTCGACCTCCAGGTCTGGTACCTCCTGACCTGGTCGGGACCCCATTTGCGTCGAATTCCGGAGGTTGCAGAGCTCTTCACCAAAGGGAAGCATTTTACTGAGGCAGACAAGGAGACCGTGTTCTCCGTCATGCACCAGGCGGTTCGAGAGGTCATTCCACTCTACCGAGAGCTCGGCTCCAGGGGCCGCGTGGAGATCTCAACGACACCTTACTATCATCCAATTCTGCCACTACTCATCGACTGCGACGTGGCCAGGGAATCGAAGCCGGGGGTTCATCTCGACGAGGTCTCTTTCCGTTTCCCCCAGGATGCGCGCTGGCATGTCGAGGAAGCCATTCGCGCTTACGAAAACCGCTTTGGGCATACCCCGAAGGGTATGTGGCCAGCGGAAGGTAGCGTGTCCGATGCCGCCCTGGACTTGCTGTCCTCGTGTGCCGTGCGATGGGCTGGAACAGATGAGGCCGTCTTGTCGCGATCCCTGGGTCGATTTCCCTTATCGGAAGAGGAGCGGCATCGACCCTACATGTTTGGCGAGAACGGAATATGGGTCTTCTTCAGAGACCGTGAACTGAGCGACCGAATCGGGTTCGTCTACTCCTCCTGGGATCCGGAACGTGCCGCCGATGACTTGCTCGGGCGACTGCTCGGAATTCGAGAACGGCTTGGACGAAAGGAGGACTCCGCCTGTGTCTCGATCATCCTCGACGGCGAAAATCCCTGGGAGTATTATCCTGACTCCGGGGTCGGGTTCCTGTCGCGCCTCTATCGTGGCCTTGCGAGCACTCCAGGTCTCGAGACCGTGCGAATGGGGGACCATGCAGCCTTCGACAGACGCCCGGAGCGGATCCACCACGTGGTCCCGGGTTCCTGGATCGATGCCAATTTCGATACGTGGATCGGCGTTTCGGAGAAGAATCGCGCCTGGAGTTGCCTCGGAAAGGCCCGACAAAAACTCGCGATGGAGGCCTCCCATGCCGCCACGCCTCGTGAGTTCTACCGTGCCGAGGGAAGCGACTGGTTCTGGTGGCTCGGCCCCGGCCACGACACGCCGTACGAGGCAAGCTACGAGAACCTCTTCCGGACAAATTTGATAGCCGGGCTCACCAAGGTTGGACTGGAGGCTCCGGCAATCCTTCGCGTGGAGAGGCGAATCGTCCACTCACCACTCTTCCAGCCCCCCCTCCACCTCTTCACGCCCAAGATCAGCGGTAAACAAGGAAACTACTACGACTGGATCGCAGCTGGATACTACAAGGCCACCGAGGGGTCAATCCACCGCAGTAACCGGGTCATCGACCAGCTAAAATTCGGCTTTGACGAGCAGAGATTTTACTTCCGCGCAGAGGGAAATGTCGAGTCGTTACAGAGCAGTAACGGCGATTTCGCACTCGTCCTGGAAATCCACAACCCCCGCAGCTTGCGGGTCGTTTACCAGGCCGGCAGGCTCGACATCCTCCCGCTGAAAATCAGTGAAATCTCACGCGAAGGTGATACCCGAAACGAGGTCACCCTCCCCGAGCTTTCCCCTGCTGCTGAATCGAAGGGCCTTTACCTTGGTCAACCATCGCACGGCACCGCAGCCATCGGCAAGGTCGCCGAGGTCGGGATCCCACTCGAGGAACTGGGTGCACGGCCTGGCGATTTTCTGGACTTTGCGGTCACCTTCAGGTCAGGCAAGGAGCCCATCGACCGCCTCCCTCAATCAGGATTCATCACGGTAGCCATCCCGCCCCCGGACTTTGGTGGGGAGAACTGGACCGTCTAAGGCAATCAAGGCCACCCCCCTTACCCGCGACGAAAGTCCACAACCAACTGACACCCCATGGGCGAGAGAAATTCAGAATACAGGTACGACATACTACAGCAGCGGTGGGTCATTATTGCGAGCGAGCGCGGAAAGCGCCCCCAGGAATTCGCGGCCATCCGGGAAAATCCCGAGTCTCATTTTTGTCCATTCTGTCCCGGAAATGAAGACAAGACCCCGCCAGAGATAGCAGCAATCCGTGAACATGGCAGCCGTTTGAATGGGCCCGGTTGGCAAGTGCGAGTGGTTCCGAACAAGTTCCCCGCATTGAGGGTCGAGGGCATGCCCGAGCGGGATGCCGAGGGAATTTACGACCACCTCAACGGGGTTGGTGCTCACGAGGTCGTGATTGAGACGCCCAACCACAAGGCACCGCTGTCCAGGCGCGATATCGATGACATCGCCCTGATGCTCCGGATCTACCGTGACCGTCTCAATGACCTCATGCGGGACATGCGGCTCAAGTACGTCTTGATCTTCAAGAACTGGGGCATGGCAGCCGGCGCCTCACTCACACACCCTCATTCGCAGATCATAGCCACTGCTGTGACACCTCAAACGGTAGCCCTCGAGCTGGAGGCCTGCCGCCAGCACCACCAGGTGAAGGAGCGATGCCTGATCTGCGACATCATCAAGCAGGAAATAGCCTCCCGTGAACGGCTCGTCTCGATCGATGACCGCTTCGTGGCCTTCTGCCCGTACGCCTCTCGGTTTCCTTTCGAGGTCATGATCGCGCCCCGATTCCATCACCACGATTACTCCCGAACCACCGATCAGGACCTGCGAGGGCTCGCCAGTGTTCTGCGGGACGTACTGGCTCGATATCGCGAGGCCCTCGACGATCCGCCCTTCAACTACATCCTGCGCACGTCGCCGAACGTAAATGTTCATCCCCGAAGAGCTCACTATTGGGAAAGCATCGAGTTCGACTTCCACTGGCATATTGAACTCTTTCCAAGGCTCACCAGGATTGCCGGTTTCGAGTGGGGATCGGGCTTTTACATCAACCCGACGCCGCCGGAGGATGCTGCAAAGTACCTTCGCAGCATCGCGACTTGACCGGGAAGCGCCACCCGTCGGTGACGAATTTCATTCCCGGACACGCTGCCTCTCCTGGAGAGCAACGCCCCGGGAAATACTCTCGCCAGCTCCTGCCCATTCCGGTAACGAATGGGGTCTTGCTCTTCCTGCTTCGCTCCGTAGAATCCGGCCCACCTGAACACCGCACACGATGCGAGGGTCCTTTTTTTTCGGAACAGCCCGAGTTCCTGCCGACGTGCAGTCAAGCTGCCAGGAGGGACTTACCCGTGGAGTAGAAGAGAAACATGAGGAACCCCTTGGCATACGCCACACGCCTTGTTGACTTGCTGAGAGGAAGGGGGCATTCGGCTCCTGACACAGCCCCATTGAAGCACGAAATCGTCGAGGCGCTCCAGCGGATCGCCACGGCGCTCACCCAACAGATCGAACGAAGGTTCGAGGAAAAGCTTGGCGCTGTCCATGCTTCCATGAAGGAGAAGCTCGACGATCTGTACAGCGAAACCTGGCGTTTGAGAGATGCCCTTGACTCCAGGCTTGGCTCGGTCGAGCAGCGTCTGGGGGAGACCGTGGCTCGGGTCGAAGCCTCGGTGCTTGAGTTCCAAGACGCCTTCACCAACGTCAAGGAGACCTGCGGCTCGCTCTCCGAGGTATTCGACCGGCAATTTGTCTCGGCGGAGAAGTCACTCAGGTCGCTAAGGGACTCCTACGAGCGGCGTCTCCAGCAGCTCGAGTCCCGTCAAGACTCAAGGTTGTCGCTGCTTGAACGGGAGCATCGCCAGGCTTTGGAGGCGAGCTCGGACGCTCAGCGGTACGTTCTCGACCGGGTCCGGGCTCTGGCAGGGCAGATGTTACAAGAGCTCGAACGGACAGAGCCGGCCGGGAGTCTCAAGGGCCTGCGTGGGTTTTTCCTGAGGACAAAATTTCAAGAGTGGCTGAAAAGCCTGAAGAGTGAAAGGGCAAAACAGCTCGAAAGCGCGCTCCGGATGTTTGCCCAGCGCCTTGGCGAATTGGGGCAGATGGAGCGGGGACCAGCGCTCGATTCTCACAGTTCGATCCCGGTCTCACCTGGCTGTGCCGAACCAGCACTCGCGAACTCAAAAGTCAACGGAAACGGGCATCATTCTCTCAAGCTCGACCTGGGCGGATTGACAGCTCGAGGCTGACCCGCTCCACGTCGCCCCGGCGGGTGCTCCTTCAAATGGAGTACCCGTCCGGGATGACCGCACCGCGGGGCACGACGACGATGCCTTCGCGAATCACGACGGTCCCGTCATCGTAGGTTCGGTGCTCCTCGAGGTTGCGAATCGAGACATTGCGACCGACGCAAGCATTCTTGTCGATGATGGCGTTCTCGACATGGGCTCCCTCGCCAATGCCGAGTTGGGGTAGCCCCTTTGCGGCCTGAACCCGGCAATCCGCTTCCGATGGGTAGTAGTCCAAGCCCATCACGTAACTGTTCCTGATCAAGCAGCCCCTTCCGATATGGGAACGGACGCCTATCAGAGAATTCTCGATCACAGCATCTTCAATCACACAACCGTCGCCAATCAGGGATGCGACGACTGTGGCACGATGCATCTTCGTCGCCGGCAAGAGCCTTGCTCGGGTATAGATCGGCATCTCGGGCTGATAGAAATCGAACCGGGGAGCCGGGCAGGCAAGCTCGATATTGGCCTGGTGAAAAGCTCGAATCGTCCCGATATCCTCCCAGTACCCGTCAAAAAGATGGGCCCGCACCTTGTACTTGGTGAGCAGGTCCGGAAGGATCTCCTTGCCGAAGTCGCAGTGCCTGTTGTCGAGCGCTTTCTCGAGCTGCTCCAGGCCAAAGACATAAATCCCCATATTGGCGAGATACATGGGCTCGGTGGAGCTGGGCAAATGAAAGCGCTCGAGCAACTCTGGAGGAGCCTCCAGACCCGCGAAAAGAGAATCGTTATTGCCAGGCTTTTCCAGAAACTCGAGGACTTCGCCCTGGGAGCTAATCTTCATTACGCCCAAACTCCGGGCGCGCTCCTTCGAGACCAGCAACCCTGCAATCGTGAGATCAGCAGTACCCTCGTCAGTAACGCTCCTGTGAGTGTGGATGATGTCGGTGTAGTCCATGCGATAGATCTGGTCCCCGGAGAGGATCAACACCTCCGCGCCGCCGGAGTCCTTGAATCGGAGCAGGTTTTTCCGCACGGCGTCCGCTGTCCCCTCGTACCATGAATGCTCCAGGTGATACTGTGGAGACTGCTGAGCCGCCAGGATCTCCACAAATCCTTTCGAGAATTGGTCGAAGTGATAGCTCATCGAAATATGCCGATGGAGGGACGTGGAGTTGAACTGGGTAAGGACATAAATCCGGTTAAGGCCGGAGTTGAGGCAGTTGGAAATCGGGATGTCGATGAGCCTGAACTTCGCCCCCAGCGGCACGGCAGGCTTCGCCCGCGTGAGTGTCAAGGGGTACAGGCGCGTTCCGGCTCCTCCACCCATGATCACGCAGGTTACGTTGTAGTCGAAAGTCTTCTTGTGAAGCACCCCGGCATGATACGTCGTTTGCCTTGACATCTCCAATCGCGTCTTCTGAAGCCACTTCCCTGCGGGCTCAAAAGAGGTCCAGGAACACCCTCGCAGCCGCGGTAAGCGAAGCCTCGTCCCTGTAGATCAAGTGAATGTGCTCCCGGCCATAGTAACGCTTCAGGGGGCGGACATGGAGATCGACCCGGTTAGCCTCGTCAATGTTGAGGTTGTGGATGATCGAGATGCCGTACCCCAGGCTGACGTAGAGAATGATCAAATCAGTGCTACCGAGGGCCATGCGGATCGAGATTTTCTGCCGCACTCTCTCAAAGGGCTGGTCGATGAGACGTCGAGTCTCCGTGTCCTTCGTGTAAGAGATAAATGGATACTTCGCGATGTCGGCGAGAGTGATCCGGCCACGGCGACTCAGGGGATGGCCCTTCGGCGTCACGAGCACCATCTCGTACGGCAGCACCCTGCGGGACTTGAGCCAGGGCACTCCGGGCTCGATGAGCACGATGCCCACGTCCGTCGAGCCGTCACGCACCGAGGCAAGGATGTCGGCCGTTCGAAGATTGTGAATGTTGATTTCGACCTTCGGGAAACGATCCGTAAACACGTCAAGCCTTGGAGGGAGAATATGAGCCGCGATGGACTGATTCGTTGCCACCGTGAGACGCGCGGGCTCGAGCAGGGAGCGGTCCTTGAAGAGGTCGTCAACCTCGGCCTCGGTTTCAAAGAGCCTCGCTGCAAGCTCAAAAAGGACCTCGCCCTCTCGGGTCAAGGAAACCCTCTTCGTGTCGCGTTTGAGCAGCTGAAAACCCAGCGTTTTTTCGAGGGCCTTGACTTGGAGGCTCACGCTCGGCTGCGTGAGACCTAGCCGCTTGGCGCCAGCGGTGAAGCCGCCCTGTTGAACAACCGCATGAAATCCCCGAAGCTTGTGCAAGTCCATACCATCATTGTCTAACGCAATATATTGTCATATCAACTATTTATTGGCCATATACTAACGGATGTCCTAATCTTCTGTGCGTTCCACCCCTGGGATAAGTCCGAAAGGTCGAGACATGCAGCGCACGCTACTGAAATCCAAGATCCACCGAGCCACAGTCACCGGGGCGGAATTGCATTACGAGGGAAGCATAACGGTGGACCCCCTGCTTCTCGAAGCCGCCGACATCCGGGAACATGAGCAGGTGCAGATCTACGATGTAACGAACGGCTCCCGGCTGACAACCTACGCCATCCCCGGCGAGCCCGGCGCGGGCGAGATCCGAATCAACGGTGCCGCGGCGCACCTCGTGCAGCCCGGGGACGTCGTTATCATCGCCAGCTATGCGCAATACACCGAGGCCGAGGCTTCTCACCATGTGCCATGGCTGGTCCGCGTGGACACGAGGAACCGTCAAGTGAAGGAGGAGTGGTTAATCACGGCGCTGTCGAGAAAGGACCTCGAATGAGCGTGAGTTCGGACAGGGTCACAGTTCCGGGCTTGCGTGCAAGGAAGCTTGCCGGAGAGAAGATCTCCGCCCTCACCGCACATGACTACCCCTCGGGCCTCCTTGCCGATGAGGCTGGAATCGAGGTCGTACTTCTGGGAGACAGCCTCGCGAACACCATCCTCGGCTACGAGAGCACCCTGCCCGTCACGCTCGAAGAGATGCTCACGGCGCTCCGGGCGGTGCGGCGGGCCGTCCGGCGGGCAATGCTTGTCGCCGACATGCCCTTCGGCTCTTACCACTGTGGGGAGGATAGAGCCGTCGAGGCCGCCGTTGCCTTCGTGAAGTCAGGGGCTGAAGCTGTCAAACTGGAAGGCGGCGAACGACGCATCGGCGTGGTCCGTCGACTGGTGGACAGCGAGATCCCCGTCATGGGGCATATCGGCCTCACCCCGCAATCCGTTCATGTCATGGGCGGCTACAAGGTGCAAGGCAAGAGCCTTGACAGTGCTCAGCGACTCCTCGACGACGCCCTCGCTCTCGAACGGGCTGGAGCTTTTGCAATTGTCATTGAGGGCGTTCCAGCCACTCTGGCCAAGGAGATCACCCGTCGCCTGGAGATTCCAACCATCGGGATTGGAGCTGGTCCTCACTGTGACGGCCAAATCCTCGTGTTCGCGGACCTTCTGGGTCTCCATCGCGGGAAAAAGCCCAAGTTCGCTCGGCAATACCTCGACTTCCACGCGTTGGCACTCGAGGCAATTCAAGCCTACCGAAAAGACCTCGCCACGGGTAGCTTTCCCTCGGCCTCCGAAAGCTACGAGGACACGACAGCAAGCAGCCTCAAAGGCTAACGGCACGTTCGAGCGACTCTCTCAGCACAGCCTGGTGCGTTGTCCGCTCGAGCGCCCCGCCCAGCAACTCGGCAGAGCTCTCCGTGCGAAGTGGCATCGTGCGTGGAATGACGCAGAACTCCTCGGTGTGATATTCGATGTGGAGCATCTTCGCGCTGTCCACTCGCCGGACGGCCACGTAGGCTCCACCCCCCTGCTTGCCCGCGTCGATTCGAAGCGAAAGAATCTGGCCGGGATCCGCCGAAGGCCCCTCTGCCTTGACAAGAACTGTCAGGATATCTCGGTTGAGTCGAGCGCCAAACCAGCCGCCAAGGAGAGCAGCGCGGACGCCGCTCCCTTCAGCGTGGTGAAACTCGATCGAGCGAACCGTCGAGAGCATGTCACGGGCCACAGGCTCGTCGAAGATCTCGCTCACGGCCATACGCCACCCAATGGTGTCGCGCCAGGCCAGGTCGTCCACGGCCGGACCGGAGCACCGCTTCACCACTGAAAGTGGTCTCGTCAGGGCACTGGCCTCAAGCTCTCGAGAATCGAAAATTACCCGGTCCAACACGTCCGAGAGCAGATCCACCAATTGCAACCCGTTGGACGACAGGAGCACCAGATTCACGGGCAAGTCGGGCACGAGAAGCGAGATCGCGGCCATGGGGCCGACCTCGACGGAACGATCGGTCGCCGCAAGAGTAATTTGTTCACAGCAGATCGGCGGCCCTCCCCTTGTACTCGGGTGACAGACGGCGGTGATCGCCGCAGAGAGAGGGGAGCCGTTCGCGGAGATCATCCCGCAAGCTTGCCTCAGCAGAATCATTCGACTGGGAAATCTACGCCCTACCGCCTGGACAAGCTCATTCGCCCTCGCGCAGCACTCCACATCAAGCGCATGAAATATGATATTCGAGAGACAAGCTCTGGTGAAGGACGGGCCCCTTTCATCCTCCAGATTCACTGGTTTCCACAGGCGCGACAGCTCGCGATCCATCGCTTCTGGGTTCACGGGGACAGGAACGCCCGCGAGAAAGTCGGCGCTGCCGATCGGACGTTGGGCCATGCTCACAATCTCCTCCATCTGCCCTCGTGACCGGAAAACAGCTTCTCTGCCTCCTCGGGTCCCCACGATCCCGCGGCGTAGGTCAGCGGGGGCGTCGTCGATCGCCCCCACCCCTCAAGGATATCGGTCATGATGGTCCATGCGGCCTCGACCTCGTCTCGACGGGTGAAGAGGGTCGAGTCGCCACTCATCGCATCGAGGAGGAGACGTTCATAAGCCTCGGGCGACGGCACGCCGAAGGAGTCTCCGTAGCGGAAGTCCATCTTTACCTGTCGCACCTCGATCTCGGGGCCAGGCACCTTGGCGCCAAAACGAAGCGAGATGCCCTCATCTGGTTGAACGTTCACGATGAGCGCGTTGGGCGACACCGTGCAGGCCGCCTGCTCACCGAAAAGCGAAAGCGGCGGCTTCTTGAACTGGATGCAGATTTCGGTCGTTCGCTTGGGGAGCCGCTTGCCAGAACGTAGAAGGAATGGCACGCCAGCCCACCGCCAGTTGTCGACCGATAGCCTGAGCGCTACGTAGGTTTCCGTGCGGGAGTCCTGTGAAACGCCCTCCTCCTCGCGATAGCCGGGGACCAGGCGGCCCAGGATCGTTCCCGCCCCATATTGCGCACGGACGACGTGGAGGTCCACATCCGCCGGCGGAATACGCCGCAGCGCCCGGAGCACCTTCACCTTCTCGTCTCGAATCGCGTCGGCCTCAAGCGCTGCGGGCGGCTCCATGGCAACGAGCGACAACACCTGCAGCATGTGGTTCTGAATCATGTCGCGGAGCACGCCGGCCTGATCGTAGTACCCCCCCCTCCCCTCGACACCGATGCTCTCTGCCACGGTAATTTGCACGTGATCGACATACTTCTGGTTCCAGAGCGGCTCGAAGATCCCGTTGGCAAAGCGCAAGGCCATGAGGTTTTGAACCGTCTCCTTGCCAAGGTAGTGATCGATGCGAAAGACCTGCTTTTCCTCGAGCACCCTCAACAGCTCTCGATTCAGCGACCGGGCCGACTCGAGGTCTCGACCGAAGGGTTTCTCCACCACAATCCGGGCCCAACCTGCTCGGTCGGGGTCCGACCGGGGTCTCGCAAGCCGGGCTGCGTCAAGCCCACGCACGATCGTGCCAAAGTGTTCGGGCGCAGTCGCGAGGTAATAGAGCCGGTTCGGAGGCAACCCCAGGGCGCGCTCGATGTCATCGAGCCTGACCGCGAGAGCCTGATACTCCTCTGCCGAATCAAAGGCTCCCGTCTGGTAAAAAATCGTCTTAGAGAACTCAGCCCAAAAAAGGTCTTTCTCGTCAAAGCCAGGCACATTCTTTCGAACGCTCTCGAGCATCTCGTGGCGGAACTGATCGTTGGTCTTTTTTCGCCTGGCAAACCCCACGATGGCCAGCTTGGGCGACAGGAGTCCTTCCCGGGTGAGGTTATAGAGTGCCGGCACAAGCTTTCGTTGTGTCAGATCGCCACTCGCTCCGAAGAGCACGATGGTGCAGGGCTCGGGCGTCTTGCGACGGGAAAGGCCTTCCCGGAAGGGGTTCTCGCTCATTGCTCAGCCATCGGCCCCGTTGCAAATGATTCTCTTGACCACTAAATTGGGTCCGATCTTAGCACGTTCCCCACCCATCCAAGGAGAGTTTCATGCGCGGCAACCTGTCGGTTTTCTTGGCCATTGGACTTCTCTTCGCCGACGATGGGAGCCTTCCCGGAGAAGAGTTGAAGCAAGAGACGATCCAGAAAATTACGGCATACCTTCAAGAAGCTCGGTCGCACAGCCTCCAAAAGGAGTACGCGAAGTCCAACGCGTTGTATGAAAAAGCCATGGAGCTCTTGCCACCGGTGAAGGAAGGCTCACTGGAGGCATCCCGGGCGAAGCTTCACTTTGACATCGGCTGCAACTGGGCCCTTCAAGGAAGGAAGCCCGAGGCCATCGCAGCCCTCGGCCGCGCGGTAAGCCATGGGTATTGGCACGCTGACTACCTCCTCCGGGATCCAACCCTGAAGGAGCTTCACACCGACAAGAAGTTTCACGCCGTGATGCAGGAGGCCAAGCTGGGCTTTTCCAGAATGGTTGTCGGGCTCACGGATGTGCTCACAAACAAGAAAGTCGAGGCCCGCGACCTCGAGAACAAGGTGCTGATTATCGACATTTGGGGAACTTGGTGCCCGCCATGTCGTCGTGAGATCCCATATTTCGTCAAACTGAAGCAGAAGTACGCCGCACAGGGCCTGGAGATCGTGGGGCTGACGTACGAGAGGGAGGGGCCGAGTGACGAAGCTCGCAAGCGCGTGGAAGACTTCGGCAAGGAGCAGTCGGTAAATTACCCCCTCGTCATGCTTGCGGAGGACTTGCGTGCGCTCCTCTCAGGTCTCCACGGCGTTCGCAAGTTTCCCACCACCTATTTCTTCGGTCGGGATGGAAGCCTCAAACACCGCCTTGAGGGCCTCCAGGACCTTGAGGTTCTGGAGGCGAAGGTGATCGAGCTCCTGTCCAAGAAATGAGAAATGGTTGACGGGATGGCAGCCCAGGTGGTTGTGGGCCGCAGCCCGAGAGATTACAATCCACACCCTCTTTTGAAGTATTCCCCTCCACCAGCCACGAGGATCTCGCCATGGGCGCAAACATTACGCAGCAAAAAAAGAAAAAACGTCAAAGCCGGCGTCTGAAGCGAGTGAAGCTTCGAGAAAAAGTGACTCGTCTCGAGCGCCAAGGTCAAAAAAAGAAGTGATCGCCCCCGGGGCTCAGCCAGTCCGAGTCAGCGTCAAGACCTTCAAGTAACGTCCCTCCGGGAACTCGGGCTTGAGAACGTGATCGGGCGGCTCACCATCTGAGCTTGCCAGGTGCAACTGCACCCCAACACGCCGTCCCCCCTGCAGCACCGCCTCACGAAAGCGAGTCTCCGAAACCGCTCCCGAGCAGGAGCACGTGACGAGCGTCCCGCCCTTCACGAGCGCACGAGCGGCAAGTGAGTTCAGATCTTCGTAACGCTTGAGGCCAGAGTGCACCTCATCTCGACCCGAGGCAAACTTGGGCGGGTCGAGAATGATCAAGTCAAAGTTCTGCCCTCTGGAATTGGCTGCTCGCAGGAAGTCGAAGAGATCTGCGTGGATGAAATTGGCGGAGAGCTGGTTCAGTTGGGCATTCTCCTTCGCCACGACGACCGCTTTCTCGTCCAGATCAACGGCCGTCACTTCCGCCGCTCCACCCAGGGCCGCATTCAGCGCAAACCCACCGGTGTAGGTGCAGCCGTCCAGAACCCGCTTCCCCTCGGCGAGCCCCCGAACCCTCTTGCGGTGCTCCCTCTGGTCGCAAAAGAAACCCGTCTTGTGTCCATGACGCAGATCGACTTGAAAGCGCAGTCCATTCTCGTGAACGATCGTCCTCAACTTCGCGTCCCCGAGCTTCTCGGCCACGAAGTCCCGAACGTGAAATCCCTCATGCGCTTCGGCAGCTCGGTCGGCCTTGACGAGCACGGTGGCACCTCCAAATCGGCGAGAGAGCGCTGGAAGTAGCCACTTGAGCATTCGATACCAACCCGCGCTGTGGAGCTGGACCACGAGAAAACCAGCGAACCGATCGACAATGAGCCCCGAGAGGCCATCACCTTCAGAGTTCACAACTCTGTAGGCGTCGGTGACCCGATCGAGCACGAGCTCTTCTCGCCGAAATCGCACGGCACGCTCGAGTGCCGCGTCGAAGAAGTGGTCGTCCAGAGGCTGCCCGGGGTCCTCGGTGAGGAGCCGCACAGCAATCTGGGACTTCCTGTTGTAGATCCCCCGGCCCGCAAAGCGCCCTTCACGGTCAAACACCTCCACCAAGCTACCGGGGGCGTGGTCCGCCGGGCGGCACATCTTACGGTAAATCCAGGGGTGCTTCGAATTCCGGCGCACGGAAAGGTCCACGCGTGGGAGTTGAAGAATGGAAGGCCCGAACGGCATTTGGCGGATTATACGCGGCCGCGCCCCCTGGACCTCCCGTACACCGCAAAGACGTTCCGAAAATCTCCGGGATCACTCTCAAGGACCCCAACTGATCGACCGATAACAGAAGTGGAGGAGCTCTGAAAAAGCCATGACTCGATCACGGATCACCCGAAGGGCGAGGTCAGGCCCGATGACCTGGGCTGTCAGTTTATTTCTAGCAGCCCTTGAGGCTGAAGATCGCCCCGCGGGCCCTGGCCTCCAGGAGGTAGATCGGCTAGAGGTGCTCGCAGCCCAAGTCGCGCTCGAGGGCGCGGGATTCTCGGCAGGACTCCTTGACGGAATCCTTGGCCAGAAGACAGAAACGGCACTCCGGGGGTTTCAACAGGCCGCTCACCTGAACGTGACGGGAACAATGGACGACGTCACGATGGCGGCTCTGAAGGTCTCCCCGGAATCTTGCACAACCACCTACACGGTCACAAGGGCTGACGAGCTTCAAGTCAGCTATTGCCCGCCCGATTGGATCGAGAAAAGCCAACGCGAACGGCTTCTCTACCCATCGTTTGTCAACATGCTGGCGGAAAAGTTCCACACGTCGGAGCGCTGCCTCACCTGGCTCAATTCTGCGAAGGACTTGAGTCTCCTCAAGGCGGGCGATTCCCTGGTGGTGCCGGTGCCCCGCGACCGAGGGCCCGTGAAATCGCCTGCGGCTCTCGAGATCGACCTCGAGCGGAAAATAGTCTTCTTGCTCGACAAGGACTCGCGCGTTCAAGGACTCCTGCACTGCAGCGTCGCACGAGACATCTCCATTGTCCAGCGAGGCGAAGCCAGGGTCGTCACCATTGTTGAAGAACCAGGCTACACCTTCGATCCGCAGAAATGGCCCGAGGTGAAGACCGTGGACCGCAAGCTCAGTATCCCCGCAGGCCCGCGTTCACCCGTGGGACTGCGCTGGATTGGGCTCGACACCCCTGGCGTGGGCATCCATGGAACGCCGGAACCAGAAAACATCGGCAAGACTGGATCGCACGGCTGCTTCCGCCTGACGAACTGGGACGCCGTCTATCTTGCCTCGGCCGTCAAGGTCGGGACCATGGTCCGCATCATCGACACCTCAAAGTTGGGACAGCCACCCTATTGACTTGGCCACCCTTCTGATACGCGAAGCCGGAGACTGCTCCCTCACGGGTAGTTGCGCCTCAGACGTTGAAATACTTCGCCTGGGGATGATGGACGATCAGGGCGCTCGTCGACTGCTCGGGCTCCAGCATGAACTCCTCGGAAAGCTGCACGCCAATGCGACCCGCTTCGAGGATCTCGAGAAGCGGCGCCTGATCCTCCAGCCGGGGACATGCGGGGTAACCGAAGGAGTACCTGGAACCACGATATCCCTGGCGAAATAGCCCCTGGATTTCGCGGGAGTCTTGGTCGCTGATTCCCAGCTCGCCCCGAATCTGCTTGTGGAGCATTTCGGCCATGGCCTCGGTACATTCAACGGAGAGGCCGTGAAGGTAGAGATAGTCGCGGTAACGGTTGGCCTTGAACCACTCCCGCTCGGTCTCCGAAGCCTTCTGCCCCACCGTCACGACCGTGAATACGATCACGTCGCGCACCCCCGAGCTGACGGGGCGAAAGAAATCGGCAATGCAAAGCCGCTTCAGCTTTCGCTGCCGCGGAAAGGAAAAGCGGTGGAGGACAGCGCTGGTTCCCGGCTGATAGACGATCACATCGTCCCCATCGCTCTGGCACTCGTAGTAACCGTAGACAGCCTTGGGCTGAATCAGTTGCTCCTCCCGACTCTTCCGGACCATATCGAGATAGAGAGGCCGGACCTCTCTCTCGAGAAACTTGTCGTGCTCATCCTTCGTCATACCCCTGGGCCGAAACTGCCACTGGAACTTGAAGAGCACTGTTTCGTTGATGTAAGGCAGGAGCGCCTCGAGCTTCACCTGCTCAACAACTCTCGAGCCCAGGAACGGAGCCTTCGGCACCGGCGCATCGTGGCGAATTTGGGAGCGATCGGGTGGCTCCGGGCCATCCTGCATCACCTCGAGCGATCGATCGAACCTGGCCGGCGGAGCGGTCTGGGCGGTCGCATCCCGCGGCGCGTCGTCTTCGGAAGCCTCCTCCACGCTGCCGTCGCCCCTCTTCTTGAACTTCGTCGGCCGGGCTGGCTCACCCCGGAGAATGGACTCCATGACGTTGAGTCCTTCAAAGGCGTCCTTCGCGTACTCGACCCGGTTGGCGGCAACGGCACGGCAATCGAGCTCAACATAACGCCTCGACAGCGCAGCGCCACCCAGGAGCACCGGCGTGCGCAGCCCCTGTCTGACCATCTCTTCCAGGTTTTCGCGCATGACGACCGTCGACTTGACGAGGAGCCCAGACATACCGATCGCGTGCGCATCGCGCTTTCGTGCCTCCTCGATGATCAACGTGATGGGTACCTTGATCCCGAGGTTGTAGACCGTATAGCCGTTGTTCGTGAAGAGGATGTCGACCAAGTTCTTGCCAATGTCATGCACGTCACCCTTGACGGTGGCCAGCACGATCTTGCCTTTCGAGTCGCCATCGACTTTCTCCATGAAGGGCTGCAAGTAGGCCACGGCGGCCTTCATGGTCTCCGCAGACTGAAGCACGAATGGAAGCTGCATCTGGCCGGAGCCAAAGAGGTCACCGACGACCCTCATGCCTTCGAGGAGAACCTCGTTGATGATGGAGAGCGCGCTCCTCGTTTTGAGCGCGTCCGCCAGATCCGTCTCGAGGCCGACCTTGTCGCCATCGATGATCCTTTCCTTGAGCTTCTCCTCGATGTTTGCGGCCGGCGGCTTCTTCACCGCGCCGACCTCTTTCTTGTCGACAAAAAGCTTCACCAGCTCGATCAAGGGATCATAGCCCTCTCGTCGGCGGTCAAAGATCAAATCCTCGGCGACCTCACGCTCCCTGGGATCGAGCTTGAAGAGCGGCACGATCTTCGAGGCGTGGACGATGGCGGCGTCGAGCCCAGCTTCCCGGCAGTGGTGCAGAAAGACGCTGTTGAGGACAGTGCGGGCTGCCGGCTTGAGGCCAAAGCTCACATTGGAAAGCCCGACGGCAGTGAAAACGCCCGCAAGCTCCCGCTTGATGAGACGAATACCCTCGATGGTCTCGAGAGCGTTGCGACGGTCCTCCTCCTGCCCCGTGCTGATGGGAAGCACGAGCGGATCGTAAAAAATATCATGCGGCCGCATGCCGCAACGCCGCGTCGCAATGTCGAGCATGCGCTGGGCGATCGACAGCTTGCGCGCCGCCGTCTTCGCCATGCCGGCTTGCTTGTCCTCGTCGATCGTGCCGAGAATGACGGCGGCGCCAAACGACTTGATGAGCTTCAAGTACTCGACAAACTCCTCCTCGCCGTTTTCGAGGTTGATCGAATTGACGAGGGCTCGCCCGCCGATGAGCTTCAGGGTTGGCTCGAAGGTGCTCCACGAGTTGGAGTCTATACAAAGAGGCGCTGCGACCTGCGTGACCATCGCCTTGACAATCGGCGGCAGATCGACCCTGGAGTCCCGGCCGACCTGGTCAGCGCAGATGTCGACCAAGTGGCTCCCATCACGCGCCTGTTCCTTGCCCATGGCCACCATGGCGTCCATGTCGCCGGCAGCGAAGGCATCCTTGAACTTCTTCGAGCCCAACACGTTGGTCCGCTCCCCGATAATCAAGTAGGAAGCATCCTGGACGATGGGAACCGATGAATAGAGGCTCGAGAGGGACGGTGTAAACTGCGGCGAGCGGGACTTCGGCGCCCGCTTCCCGACAGCCTTCACAAGCTCGCGGATGTGATCCGGCGTCGTGCCGCAGCAGCCGCCGACTAGGCTCACGCCATCTTCCTCGATGAACCGAACGAGCCAGGAAGCAAGCTCCCGGGGCGTCAACGGGAAATGAGCTTTGCCGTCGACGAGCTGCGGCAGGCCTGCGTTCGGAACGACGCTCACACGTTTTGGCGAATTGCGCCCGAGGTAGGCGATGTGCTCGCTCATCTCCAGCGGCCCGCTCGCGCAGTTGAGCCCGAGCACCTGCACCCCGTCAAACGGCTCGATGGCTGTCACCACGGCACCGATATCGGTGCCGAGGAGCATCGTGCCCGTCGTCTCCATCGTCACCTGGCAAAAGATCGGCAAGCGGCGGCCTGCTTCGGCGAAGGCAAGATTCGCAGCATTGATCGCGCACTTCGTCTGAAGGATGTCCTGGCAGGTCTCGACAAGAATCACATCCACGCCGCCGTCGAGAAGGCCCCGCACCTGTTCTGCGTACGAGGCGAGAAGGGAGTCGTAGTCCGTGTGCCCCAGCGTGACAAGCTTCGTGCCAGGGCCGACAGATCCAAGCACGTACCGCGGTTCGCCCGTGCGGCGGGAATGTCGCTCGCAGGCCTCGCGTGCGATTTGTCCAGCCCGGGCGTTCAGCTCCCGGGCGCGAGCCTCTAGACCAAACTCGGCGAGGACAATATTGTTTCCGCCAAAGGTGTTCGTCTCCACCGCATGGCAGCCGGCTTCAAGGTAGGCCTCGTGAACCCCCCGGACGAAGTCGGGGCGAGTGGCATTGAGGATCTCCGAGCAGTTTTCTTGCCCGCCAAAGTCCTCCAGCGTCAGATCGGCGCTCTGAATCTGGGTGCCCATGGCGCCATCAATAACGACGACACGTTCGGACATGAAATCGAGGATATGAGTTGGCATGAACTTTGTTGAGCGACCAGGGACCAGAAAAAGATCCAAAAGTATAGCATGGGAGCTGACGCGAACCTATGCCTGGCCCTGCCTCAACAAGCTCAGAGAGCCACTTCCGTCACCAGGGCAAGCTCGTGTGGGTGGACGAGCTTCGAGTGCGTCGGGTAAAGGCGCAGGATCGTCACGTCGGATCCAGCGACTCCCTTCGCAGGACCGCCCTGGAGTTGGAAGCGGAGCCGATAAAGGCCAGCACCAAGATCCTTGATGTGGCTCGCGGGGTGGTCGGCACCACTGGATTCTCGGCAAAGCAAGTCTCGAGGTGCGATACCGCCAAGGAAAACCTCGATCTCGACGCCGCGTTGACCGGTACGCGCAGCTCTTCGCACGTGGACGAGCGGCCAGCTGCTGCGCACGTTGTCCTTCCACGCCGCGAGCTCGCGCGCCTGTCGAGCTTGCGATGCTCCGACGCGATTGCCGTTTTCGAAAGCTGGACGATAGAGCTGCCGGGCATACTCGAGCACCATGTGCGACGTGCTGAACCGCGGGACAAGATCCGCCATCGAGGTCTTCACCTTCCGGATCCACTCCAGTGGCATGCCACGCTGATCCCGGCGGTAGTAAAGAGGCAAGATCTCCTTTTCGAGCACACGGTAGAGCGCCTCGGAGTCCTCCCGGTCTTGCAGAGACTCGTCCGGGTAGTCGATTGGCTTCCCGAAGGCCCAGCCCGTGGCTGGGGCGTAGCCCTCACACCACCAGCCATCAAGGATGCTGCAATTCAAACCGCAATTCACCGGCACTTTCTGCCCACTCGTGCCGCTCGCTTCGAGAGGTCTGCGAGGATTGTTGAGCCACAGGTCGACGCCCTGAACCAGGTGTTGAGCCACGTGGATGTCGTAGTTCTCGACAAGCGCGATGCGACCTCGAAACGCCTTCTGTCTCGAGATCGCAGCGACCTCCTCGAAGAGCTTCTTCCCCTGAGCGTCCTCCGGGTGCGGCTTCCCGCTGAAAATGATCTGGAGGGGCCTTGAGCTCGACTCGAAGAGCTTTCGAGCCCGCTGAAGGTCACGGAAGAGCAGGTTCGCCCGCTTGTAGAGCGCGAATCGTCGAGCGAAGCCAATCGTGAAAATCTCTGGATCGAGAAGGTCTTTCACCACGGACGCGGCCTTGCCCGGGCTGAGGCCCGTGCGTTCAAGCCGAACGCGCTCCCGCTCTCGTACAAACTCCACCATGCGGCGTTTCAAGCCCTGCTTGACCGACCAGAGATCTTTCTCCGGGAGCCTGGAGGCTCCCTTCCAGAACTTCGCGTCGTCGAGTCGGCGTTCCCAGTCGCTGCCGACGTGTTTCGCGAGAAGCTCGTGCATCTCGGGCGCTACCCACGTGCTGGTGTGAATGCCGTTCGTCACCGACGTGATGGGCGTCTCCTCGGCGCTGAAGCCCGGCCAGAGCTTCGACCACATCCTGCGCGAGACTTGCCCGTGCAGCGCGCTCACGCCGTTGCGAAATCTCGACAGTCGTAAAGCGAGCACAGTCATGCTCAAGAAGGGCCGTCCGTCCTTGCCGTGGTCAAGCCCAAGCGCCAGGTACTCATCGACAGGAATTCCAGCCGCCTCCGCGTGCCGGGCCAGGTAACGGCGCGCAAGGGGAAGGTCGAAGACCTCATTTCCCTCTGGCACAGGTGTGTGTGTTGTGAAGACCGTGTCGGCGGCGATGAGCTCGAGCCCTTCTGCCACGCTGAGCTTGTGTTCTTTGCGAACCTCGCGGAGCCGCTCAAGCGTCAGGAACGCGACGTGGCCCTCGTTGAGGTGCCAGACCCCCGGACTACGGCCCGCGGCGCGGAGAGCTCGAACCCCGCCAATGCCCGCCACAATCTCTTGCCGCATGCGATCCTCACGGCTGCCGCCGTAAAGGCGGTACGTGATCTTCCGGTCCTCCGGACGATTCTCGCGAATGTCGGAGTCGAGCATGAGAATACGCGCACGCCCCACCTGGAGCTTCCAGAGTTTGAGGCTTACAACTCGATCGGGAAACTCGACAGGGATGCGAATCTCCTTGCCAGGTCGGTCACAGAGGGCTTCGATCGGCAACCTGGAGAGATCGGCCCTTGGATAGACAACCCGCTGGTGGTCTTTCCCATCCAGCTCCTGGCGAAAATATCCGTTGTGGTAGAAGAGCCCAACCCCCACCAGCGGCACAGCCTCGTCGCTGGCCGACTTGGCATGGTCTCCCGCCAGAATCCCGAGCCCGCCCGCATAGACCGCGAGCGACTCGTGAACGCCGAATTCCATGGAAAAGTAGGCGACCGGACGATCGGCGGAGAGACCGGCCGGCGGACGGTGAGGCTCGGCGAGGCCAATCCATTCAAGGAAGACGGACTTCAGGAGCTTTCTGTATTCAGCATCGGCCTCGAGGGCACTCAGAACTTTGCCATCCAGTGCAGCCACGAGGGTCCAGGGATTGCGGGGGCTGACGTTACTCCGGGTGCCAATGGCGCAGGCAGTGCGTCGCCAGAGTTCCACCGCGCCGTGGTTCCAGGTGGACCAGAGATTGGGAGCCATGGCCTTGAGCATGCCTTCAAGGTTGAGGGTAGCCTCGAGCATCATCTTCGATTTCTTGGACGGCTTTGCCGTCGTGGGTTTTCTTTTCAGTGTCATGGGTAGCGGATGATATCGGCAAGTTCCCGGATTCCCTTTGGATCCAGGAACAAAAAAACGTCGGGGACCAGCCTCGTTGCTGATCCCCGACGTCTCATCGAGACAGACGTGCGAGTAAGTGCTTACTCGCAGATCATGTCATCCGCCGTCGGGTCCTGACCCGACGAGCTCGGCTCGGGCAGCGGGGCGCCGCCCAGGAAGAGCCTGATCAGGGTCGTGACCGCGTCGGAGACATCGACCTGAGCATCGTCGTTCGCGTCTGCCGCATCCAGGCAAGAGAGGAAACCCTCCCCCTGGAAAAGGAATCGGAGCGTGCTGAGCGCATCAGAGATGTCCACCACGTGGTCGCTGTTCGAGTCGCCGCGGATAAAGTCCGGCAATCCACGCGTCAAGGCCAAAGTCTCCTGCTTGCAGTGTTCGGACAGACGATCCTGGCAGTGGGCCAGGAATTCCCTCGCCTTCTCAGCGCAGTCTTCAGGCTTGCCGCCTTCCTCGACGCAGCGCGCCTCGAACCGCTTCGCGGCGGCTTCGCAATCGAAGTCGCACGGCTTCGGATCGGGAGTCGCGCAACGCTTGCGGCACGCGGCGAGGAACTCCTCGACGCGCGCGGCACACTCGACGTCGCTTCCGCCAGCGGCAACGCACTCCTCCTTGACCTTGGCGGCGGCGTTGCCGCAACGCTCGGCGCAGGTCGGGGGCTCCGGCGGCTCGTGGCCATCACCACACTTCTTCAGGCAGCCTTCGAGGAACTCGTTGACTGCGCGACGGCACTTGCGGGCAGCCTCAGCCTTGCACTTCTCGGGGTCGTTGCCGGCCTCGACGCAGGCCTTGATCTCCTCCTCGAGGCGATCCAGGCAGCGCGCGAACCTTTCACGAGCCGCATGAACACAACGCTCCTTGCACGGCTCGGGCCGCGGTGGACAATTCTCGAGGCACTCCTTCAAGACCTCGATGGCCTTGTGACGGCACTCCCGCGGAGTGCCGCCTGCCTCGGTGCATTCGGCAAAGACGCGGTGAGCGACTCGCACGCAACGAACCGCGCACGGCGGACGGCCGTCGTCACAACGGTCGGTGCACTCGTTGTAAAGGACACGGGCCTTGTGGGCACACTCCTGTGGATCGTTGCCAGCCTCGAGGCACTCCTCGCGGAAGGCGCGGGCCTTCACGGTGCAGATGACCACGCACGGGTAGGGCGGTGGGGCCGGCTCGGCGCAGCCCTCGGCGCAGGCCTTCAAGGCCTCCTGACCCTTCGCGGCGCATTCCCTTTCCGTCCCGCCAGCCTCGCGACACTCGGCAACGACCTTGCGGGCGAAGTGAGTGCAGCGCTCCTTGCAATTCGGCGGATCGGGAATCTCACAGTGCTGACGGCAGTCGCGCAGGAAGTGGCGGGCGCGCTCGTGGCAGGCAGCCGGATCCGCGTTCGGATGATCCTGGAGGCACTTCTCGAGCAGCTCCTTGGCAGCCCTCTCGCAGCGCTCCGCGCAGTTCGGCGGGGGCGGGCTGTCGCAACGATCGAGGCATTCCTCCAGGACTTCCTCGGCTTTCGCACGACACCTCACGGGATCACCGCCGTTCGCCACGCACTCCTCGGCAAATCTCCGGGCGTGCTCCTTGCAGCGCTGTTCACAGCTCGGCGGGGGAGGCGGCGGGTCGTTGCACTGGTTCAAACACTCTTCCAGGAAAGCCTGCGCCTTCGCGGTGCATTCCGCGTCGGTAGCGCCAGCGGCGCTGCACTTCGCATGGAGCTCACGCGCCGCGCGCTTGCAGCGCTCGGCGCAGGTGGGCTCTTCGGGGGGCTGATCGCAGCGGTGGAGGCATTCCTCGGCAAACGCATCGGCCTTGCCCTGACACTCGGCCGGATCGCCGTTATTGGCGAGGCACTTCTCGAGCAGATCCATGGAGGCGTGCTTGCAACGATCCGCACAGCTCGGCGGGGGCGTCGGCTCGCAGCCGGCCAGGCAGCGCTTGAGGAGCTCTCCCGCCCTGGCTTCGCAGTTCTCGCCGCCTGCGGCCGTACACTCATTGAAGAAACTCCGTGCTCTCTGACCACAGGCCACCTCGCAGCTGGGGGGCGGCGGAGCCGGCTCGCACCTGGGCAAGCATTCCCTGAGCGTCGTCTCAAAGACGGCCTGGCAGCGCTCGGGGCCGCCTCCACCTGCCGCGCACTTGTGGCGCGCTTCTTCGGCGATCCGGAGACACAGCGTCTTGCAGTCGCCCGGAGGAGGCGGTTCGCAGCCCCTGAGGCAGGCCACCAGCGCTTCCTTGGCCTTGATTTTACACCTTCCGGGGTCTCCACCCTCTGCAAGGCAACGGCGCTTGAGCTCCTCTGCCTTGCGGGCGCAGGCCTCTTCGCAGCTCACTGGAGGCGGAGGAGGGGGCTGACAGCCGGGCAGACAGACCTGAAGGGCCTCCCTGGCGATGAGCGCGCAGCGCTCCGGGGAACCACCTTCTCGGGTGCAAGCAGCCGAGATCTCCAACGCCTTGGCCTTGCACCGCTCCTCGCAGGTAGGCTCCGGAGGTGGGGGGGGCGGGCACTTCTCCTTGCAGGCCATGATAGCAACCTCGAAGGCGTGCTGGCACTCCTCGGTGCTCCCATGAGCCTCTGCACAGGCGTGCAGAGCCTCTTTGGCCTCGCGGAAGCAAGCATCCAGGCACGGAAGCGGCGGGGGCACGGGATCAACCTGCAAGCATCGCTTGAGAAACGCCTCGCGCATCGCTGCGCAATCAGCGTCACTCCCACCGAGCAACTTGCACTTGTCAAAAACCTCCTGGGCAATTTGCCGGCATCGATCGGCATCGAGGCGGACCTCGTCGGCTTGGAGCTTGATACACAAGCCCATCGAAAAGAAGAAAAACAAACACAATAGTCGGAATCGCATCGAAATTACCTCCTGCCTGCGTGAAAAGCCCCGAACTTCGTTGTCTTCCGTCCGGAACAACGGTGAAACGCGAAAGCTCGCAAGCGCCTCGCAGGCTTGCCTGAGATTACAGGTACTTTGGACTTCAGACCCGACCGGCGCCGCAGCGTCATGCGTCGCCAATTCAATTCCATTGGATGGGAACCCGAAGAAGGCGCAAGGTTGGGACAGACTAGAGCAGCCGAACTTGGCGCCCATTTCGGTAAGCCCTGAGTTGAGCAGAGCCTCAGTGCGATTCCCTCCGATCGGCTCCCGTCGAACCCCCTCGAGCCCCAGACTTGGCTCAGGAAGGTCTTCAAGGGCGCGAATGCCTGTCGAAGGGCTCGCGATCCAGACGTTATCTATGGTCCCGTGTGGGACACCCCCGGTTCAAGCGAAATCTTGGGGAATATTCATGACGGGGGGATTCTCGGCGGGGTGGCTCAGTGCCGCGCGCCATGAATAGGTGCCTGAAATCTCCTGGAGGCGCGCGGTACTCTTGAGGGGGGCCACGCTACCCCCCTCCCACTCCCCTTGGCGAGTACCGCCCAGGAGCTGTATTTTCAGGCACTAACTTACGGTGAGCGGTACTCAGTACCGCCCCCTCCTCGGCGCCTCATGGCGTCGGGCAATTCCGGCAGACGCCTGTGCTGGAGGCCGGTGATCGCTCACACCCTCAGCCCTGCGACCCGGCCTCGTGGAGGGTGGAGTAGAACTCCCGTTTATCGGGAACACGGAAAATCATGTCCTTCACGGTGCCACCCGTCTGGTAGTTGCGTATCGCCTGGGCGATGTAGCGGGAGATGTCCAGGATGGTCATCCTGGAGCGGAGGGTGGCGCTTTGAAGCACCCGCGCCGTGACGTCGGGCCTTGTGTTTGCAGTGATCAACTCATCAAGAGCGGAGTCCTCGATGCGCGCCTCGAAAGTACCCTTCGTTGCGCTGTCAAACCCGTAGAAGTGAGCCACCACACCGATGACTTTTCTTGCACCGCCCTTCTTGGCGGCCTCGGCGGCCTGAAACATGGTGGTACCCGAGCGCATCATGTCGTCGTAAATGATCGCGATCTTCCCCTCGACCTCACCGAAAAAGTCTAGGATCTCCTTCTCATCAACAGAGCCTCGCTTCCTGAGTTGATGGACGGAAGCCTGCCCGGCCAGAAGCTCCGGCCTCATGTTCTTGAAGAGTTCTTCGCGGGTGCGGACACCGCCATCATCTGGAGCAATCAGGACCACAGTATTCAGCTCGTCGTTTAGCCGCCGGGACAGGTAGTCGGCGAAGAGAGGCGCCATCTTGAGGTGGTCAAAGCTGTCAAACGCGATCTCGATTTGCTCCGCGTGAAGCTCGACGACGATAATGTGATTCATCCCACGGCGAATGAGATCGTCGGCGACGTCGCGAACGCTGATGGGCTCCCTTCGAGCATGTGTCTTGTCCTGTGCCTGGTACCAGAGACAAGGAGCGACCACGTTGATCTGGTTGACCTTGCAGGTTCGGCGAAGGGCCGACACCATCCTGCAGGTGTTGGCAAGCGAGACATCCGGGTCTTCCCCATCTCCGACGGTCGCGATGACATAGACGTTCTTGCCGCGCAGGTTCTCGTGAATCACCGCCTTCTTTTCCCCGTCACCGAACACAATGATGTCCTGCTTCACCAGAGCCTTCCCCAGGTGGCCTGCGATGGCGTCCGAAAGTCGGCAATGAGGCCGCACAGGCACTATGGCGAAGGACTCGCGGAAGACACGGTCGCGCTCGCGAGTCAGCTCCTCATGCACCTTGTCTTCAATGATCCGCTCAAGCCACGAGCGGAACTGCGGATCGCCTTGGTAGTCGGTCATCATTCTAGTATCCTTCGCTTCCAGCCTCGACATGAAGGTCACGGGAACTTAACCCCAAAGACAACTCTTGTCGACGCCAGAATCTCTTTCAAAGCCAGGGCCGCTTCGATATAGTGACCGGTTCGTGTGCAAGGAGTCTTGACCGGCTCGAAAGAAGCCTGACGCGGCAGACTCCGTGTAGAAGGTGGGTCTATCGCTTTTGAGGTTCGCTTCGCCCGAGGAGACTTCCATGGAGGTCACGTACTACGAAGATCCAGCCTGCATCTGGTGCTGGGCTTTTGAACCCGTGGCGACGAGGCTTGCTTTCGAATTCCGACAAACCATCAAACTCCGCCATGTGATGGGTGGCCTTCGCGATCAGCCGCCAGTCGACGTCGATTTCACCGTGCGGCAGTGGCAGAAGGCGTCCGAAATTTCCGGGATGCCTTTCGACACAAGGACCTGGCAGAGCCATGTGAATCAGACAACTTTCCCCGCATGCCGCGCCGTAAAGGGAGCCGCGCTGGTCAGCCCCGCCAGGGCCGCGAGACTCGCCCGTAGGCTCAGCGAAGCCTACTTCACCGAGCGAATCCCCATCGACAACCTCGATGCGATCCTTCAACTCGCTTCCGAGGTGGGGTTCAACCCCGACGTCCTGAAAGAAAACATCGCCAGCGGAAGAGCTGAGGAGTTCTTCACCCGGGACCGGCTCGAGGCAAGCCGGCATGGGTTCGGGTTCCCGACGACCATCTTCTCCACGATCAAGACAGAATCAGCCGTCCTGCTGCAGGGTACAGTCGACTATGCAGTCATCTTGGCTGCTCTCAAGTCCCTGAACACCCCCAAGGCAAAGCGCCAACGGTTTCAAGACGTCCCCGAAGACTGGAAGGACCTCTTCAAGATTCACCCACGCCTCACCTCTACCGAGATTCAGCACGTTACTGGACTGAGCGCCGACCGCGTCGCCGCGCGAGCTTCCCAGCTTGGACTGCACTGGACTGGCATCTTCTACCAGCGCGAGAAAACGGATCACGACACTGCGAGGGCCGGCCTGGAGGCTCCACCCAAACTTCCCGGCGAGCACGAGCCTTACGGCGACGAGCCCGCCAGCATCGGCCGGAAGTTGGAGGAGACGGACACGCTCTCGGGAGACCTCGACACGGAGGGCATCCGCGAGACCAGCGCCGCAGACTGAAGGGCATGGATCTCGAACGGGGCGGTCAACTCACCAGCTGATCTCGCTACCGCGGCGTGCGCCGGGGAGGTCGGCCTGGCAATCGGCACGCCACAGGGCGTGGGGACATGGCCGAACCGTATCACGGATGCACGTCATCATCGTTATCATCTTCTCCTTGCCGTCCGATTCGTGTTATGGTTTTTAGGGTCGGCGAGCCTCAAGGAGACTTTGCATGAACCCCCGGGTTCCCATTCCAGGGCGAGGTGCCGCTCAAAATCCTGCCAATCGCTTCGACCGGCTCCACTACGAGCCAGAGCCGGAAATCGAAGATGGCCGAGACCCTCTGGACAACGAGTCGCCACTCCCCCGGACGCAGTTCTTTCGCGACACGTCGCGCTCGCTCATCACGCAGAACGATAGCCCCGACGTCGGCTTCGCGGCCAGTATCAACATTTACCGTGGGTGCGAGCACGGCTGCGTCTATTGCTACGCTCGAGCAACGCACGAGTACCTGGGCTTCTCCGCTGGCCTCGACTTCGAGACGAAGATCCTGGTGAAAGAGAACGCGCCCGAGCTGCTCTACTCGGAGCTGCTCTCACCCCGCTGGAAGCCACAGGTGCTGGCGATGAGCGGCGTGACGGACCCTTATCAGCCCATCGAGCGGCGGTTGAAGCTTACACGAAGCTGCCTGGAGGTTCTCGCTGAGTTTCGCAACCCTGTCGCAATCATCACCAAGAACCGCCTCGTGGCGAGGGATACGGATGTGCTCCTGCGGCTCACCGAGCACAGGGCCGCGGCAGTCTACGTTTCAGTCACGAGCCTGCGTCCGGAAATCCACCGGGTGCTCGAGCCGCGCACATCGGCACCCGAGCGCCGGCTCGCCACTATCAATGCCCTTGCGACGGCAGGAGTGCCAGTCGGCGTGATGGTCGCCCCGGTAATCCCGGGCCTTACCGATCACGAGCTGCCGCAGATCCTGGCAGCGGCGGCGCAGGCTGGCGCGAAGGATGCCGGGTACATTCTGCTGCGGCTACCCCATGCCGTGGCGCCCCTCTTCGAGGATTGGCTCGGGCACCACTTCCCCAACCGCAAGGAAAAGATACTCGCGAGAATCCGCGAGGTCCGTGGCGGGCGACTCAACGACCCCCGCTTCGGCACCCGCATGAAGGGCGAAGGTATCTTCGCGGAGCAAATCGCTGCGATGTTCCGCGTCGCCGCGGCACAGCATGGCCTGGCAAGGCAAAGCCTGGTGCTCTCCACGGCAAGTTTCCAGCGCCCCGGGCCGAGGCAGATGACGCTCTTCGACTATTTGAACCCGCCCGGAAGCGGCTCCGGGGGATAACAACCCCGTGCTCTCGAGCTCTTTCTCTTAAATTCTTGGGTCACAAGAAGCTCCCAACTTCGCTGGATGATCTTGTGGACACCCCGGAAACCGCCCCCCTGAAGGAGCTTGCCATGAGACCCATCGCCGTCACCCTGGTCCTCGTCGTTTTCACTCTTCTCTCCCCCCCGGTCGCATACGCCGTCAAGATCCCTGTGGGCGATATCGCGATCGACCCCAACCCCGTCCTCGATCCGGGAAGGGAACCGCTCCAGTTCCGCCGGGGAGACGTTCGTGCCGACGGAAACATTGCTCTGAGCGACGCCATCACACTCCTGCGGCACCTCTTCTTCGGGGACCCGGCCACCCTCCCCTGCGCGGATGCGGCCGACACCGACGACGACGGTATCTTGACCATCGGCGACGCGGTCGCGATCTTGAGCCACCTCTACTCGGGTAGTAAACAGATCCGTGGACCCGTCGTGGCGTGTGGAGCGGACCCCACGAACGATTTCCTGGGCTGCGACTCCTTCCCTGCCTGCATCGCAGATCCGGCCCCCTCCGACGCCGAAAAAAGGCTCGACATGGCCTACCACTACGCTCCGGTCCACCACCAGGATGCCTCGGATTCGGGTTACCGCTACGACATGCTGGCCCGCATCGACTTCAACGGGAACTGGGACATGGCGAGCAAGTGGGAAGCAGCCGCGACCATGGGGGTTCCGGCAGCGCACGTCTACTACAGCGTGGTCTCCACGGCGACCCACTGGTACCTCGTGTACGCCTTCTACCACCCTCGTGACTGGACCAATGAGAGCTTTGACCAGGAGCACGAGAACGACATGGAGGGGCTGCTCCTGGTGGTTTTCCGCGATGGAAGCAGGTACGGCAAGCTCGAGGCGGCCGTCACGGTGGCCCACCTTGATTTCTACAGCTATACGCCGGGGCCGACCCACCTGAGCGCTGGCGCGGAAGACCTCGACGGGAACCTGGGGCTCATCGACGGAAGCCATCCCCTCACCTACCAGGAAGCGAAGGGTCACGGGGTCTACGCCTACGGGGGATCTCACACCGAAGACGGTGATGGGATTTGGTACTACCCTTCGCTGCCTTACCTCGGGCACGAGGAGGCGACACGGCCAGCCCTTCCGACACCTCAGAGCGGTGACACCAACCCGAAGGCCCACTACAAGCTCCTCGACATCTTCGAGGCAGGTGGTTTGTGGGATCGACGAGAAAACGCGGAGACCTTCCACAGCTTTGGCTCGTTCCGCGGAGACGACGGTGGAGAATGCGGGGATGGCGTGACGGTCACCTGCTCGGAGAACTCCCCACACCCGCCGTGGGGCTGGGACGACGTGAATGACGGCCCGGTCTTCGCCGGCGAGCTTGCTTTCGACCCCGCCCACCTGGTCGGCCGGTACTTCCACGTAACGACGGCGTTTGCCAGGGACTACGAGCGCAATCCCTATGCAGTCGAGATTGTCCTGGAGGAGCTCACGGTGCTCTCGAATCAGGACCCCAGCGGGGATCGATCCGACCCCTACTTCAACCTGTACTTCGGGGACGGCGTGGGCGAAGAGACCCATGGGGGCTACGGTGACGGGATCGTGGACGGCGACAGCGGCGCACAAGTCTCCTGGGTCTTGTGGGATCCTCCCATGAGCACCCGAATCAACCTCGCGACCGCCATGCCGCGCAATCGCTTCTACACGATCAAGTCAACGGTCCCCACCTTCCGGATCCGCGTCATGGACTGGGACAACGGGAGCGGCGACGAGTGGCTCATGAGCCCGGCGCAACCGTACGCGGAAGAGCGCACGAGCGGTAGCTTCACCTACGAGTTCGGGCGCAGCCGCCTCAAGGTCCGCCTGACCGACGCGCCAGGCGGGCGTTGAAGGTCAAATCAGGGACGCGGAGCAGCACCGACGACCAACTCAGCGTGCCGCTCCGCGCTCCCGTTTCGGAGCAGGTACAAGGATCGGAATCGCGATCTCTGGCGTTTCAAGATCGCTTCGGAGCGTGATATTCTCCGCATCTTGCGGCAAGAGGAATCTCAGCCAGCCCTGCGCTTCCTCGCCGGGCTTCAAGTACTGGGTCGGTAACGGAGGCTGCTTGATTGCGGACAGGACTGGATCAAGCTTCCTGGAGTCCCGGGAGCCCTTTCGAGAGAAGCGAAGGCAGAAACGCTTGGGGGACACCAGCGGGAACGGGTCCTTTTGTACGCTCGCGACCACAACCTTGAGGTCAACAAGCTGGTGATCGGGCAGAACGATTAGCCCGCCAGGCAGCGCTGTCCCGTCCTCAACGCTCTCGACTCTGACGCGGACGGCCTCGCCCCGCGGCTCCTTCAACGCCTCAATACGCGCCAGCACGGCTGAATCCTCGATGGGCACTGAGCCTGCTCCACCTCCAGGAACAAAATTTGCTGTGGAAGACTGTTGAGCTGGATCGGATGTCGAGGAAGGTAGCTGCTTCTTTTGAGCAGCGGTCTCTTGTGAGCAAGCAGCCAGCCCAAACGAAGAAAGCAAGGAAACAATCCAAATGGGCCGTAGCATTAGCCTTACCAATTCTCTAGAAAGTTGTGTAGAGACAGAGGAATCGACACCTTTTCTCTTTCGGTCGCCCGGCCCTGTCTTCGTTAGAAGAAGGCAGAAAGACGAGATTCACCGCCCGCTTCTTACCAACCAGGGAGGTTTTCCCTGGTATCCATCGGGTTGCGGCGCTCGCAAGGGCCGAGAACGTGCCTTCACAATCCTTGAAGTCGCGATTTATTCCTCTCTCCTCATCTTGCTGGGGAGCCCCTTCGTGACGCTGGTGCTCACCTCCACTCGCGCGACCGCGGAGAACGATACCGTCAACAAAGTCGAGACCGAAAATCGTAAGGGCCTCTTTCGCATGGAGCGGGAACTCAAGAGGGCTTTATTGACCTCGGTCTCCGTCGGCAACTCCGGCCTGTCGCTAACATTCACTCCACCAAATGGATTCGATGGCACGGCGGCAATTGCCGGACAACAGGTTCAATTCCAGTTTCGTCCGAGATCCGGCGAGACGATGAATGGCGCTGACGACAATCAAAACGGCATCGTCGACGAGGGCGAGCTCGTCCGGCGAGACATGGTGACTGGAACGGAAGTCGTCGTGGCCACAGGCTTCAACCTGGCCACGTCGGGATTCGCGATGTCTGGTAGCACCATCACGATCACGATCGAGTCACTGGCTTCAGTGGATCGACGGTACGGAACCGTCACGGTCTCCAACTCCCTCAGCATTTCTCCCCGCAACTGAGTCCCACCGTCAATGAAAGGAAGCAAGCCCATGAGGAATACAACCGGTACAAACGACGGACACGCGATCCTGATCGTGCTGATCCTCATGACATTCCTGGCGGCTCTGGCCACGGCGCAGTTCGCGGTGGCGCAGAAGAACTCCCAGTCCGCCGCCTACTTGAGAGACTACTGCGCCCTCAAGCAGTACGCGGACTCGGGCATTGGCCTCGCCATGCACGACCTGCAGCATGATCTCTCCGGCAACAAAGGCAAGATAGGCACCGTGAGCTGGACCGTGGCTTCGGACTACGGGAGGGACGGCTATGCCGGGACGCTTGACGAGGGCGAGGGTGACGGCGTCCCCACCCCCGGGGAACCCAACGTCGCCCCGGTCTCCGTGGGGCCGTCGAGCCTCGCGGCGGGGCTCATCGTGCACGTCGCTGACAGCGGATTTGCCAATACGAAACGGATCGTCGCGGTCGCAGCCAACGCCAATGCGACCGCGACCGTGTCAACCTTCGTACGCAGCACCCCGGCCTCGCTCCCGAAAGTGGCGGCCATGTACGTCGACCCAAACTTGGCGCTGGATCTAAAGGGCAACGCTTTCCTCATCGATGGCAATGACCACAAACTCGACGGCACCCCTCTTTCAGGCGGCGCCGTGCCCGGCATCGCGACGGCCATTGGCAGCCCGGCAGGAACCAACAAGACTCTGCTGCTTTCTCAAATTCCAAGCAAGAGTTACGACCAGATCATCGGCAAGGACACCAGCCCCTCGATCGGAGAGCAGGCCGGCGTGGACCTTGCGACGATCTTCAATTCCCTGAAGGCCGCGAAGACCGTTACTCTAACCCCCGGAACGTACTCGAACTCAACCATGGGCACGCTGGCCAATCCCGAATTCACCTATGTCAGCGGCGACCTCCAGCTCTCTGGAAATGGAACTGGCGCCGGCGCACTTGTGGTGGAGGGGTCCGTCACGTTCACCGGGCAGTTTGATTTCAAGGGCATCGTCGTGGTGCTCGGCGACATACGACTCACAGGGGGAGGTGCGGGAGTCCACGTGTACGGAAGCGTCCTGGCAGGCGAGTCGTTCACGGCCGTGGACACCACATCATCCGACGTCACACTTTCCGGAAACGCCGACATCTATTACAGCTCCGAGGCCATCAGCATGGTCGAAGGCAATATGAGAACTTCGTACGCCATTGTGTACTGGGACGATCAATGAGAAGCGAGGGTCAGAATGAACATGAAAAATAGCGAAAGAATGGCTTTTCTTGCACCGGTTCCAGCGCGTTGGCTCCTCGTCCTGATTTGCACTCTCTTGCCCCGGGCCTCCTCGGCCGAAGACCCACAACCTACCCAGACTGAAAACACGGGCAAGGAGCTGGACCGGTTTCGAGCGGCCATTGCAACGCTGGATTCGTCCGGGGAGACCCAGCCGATTCTTCGCGCAATGGAAACCCTGAGAACGGGTTACCCACAATGCCGTCCTGTACTACTTGACTGCTTCAATACTGAATCCGTGCAGTTGAAGTGCTTTGCCCTCCAGGTCCTGGGCGAGCAGGGGGCGGGAGCTGACGACATCGAGGTCGTCTCGCGATCGCTAAGGGATCAAAAGCCCCGGATCCGGCTTGCCGCCATAATGGCCCTGCGACGCCTGGGCAAGGGAGGCTACGAGGCTCTGGCCGCATACTTCCCCGGTGAGACGGACAATAATAACAAAAAGATGGCGGCAAAGACTTTTCAGGTCTGGAACACCGAGGAAGCACTTCCCTTGCTAGTGAAGTCCCTGGAGAGGGAAAAAGAGAAGACCGTGCGCAACTTCTTCGTGACCGCGCTTGAATCCTTGACTCATTGCAAGCTAGGCGACGACCCGTCTGCCTGGAAGACCTACCTCGAAAGCCTCCGTTTGAAGGAACAGGCCAGGGAACTCAAGAATATTCAGGGCAACAACGCCAAGGAGGAGAATCCATGAAGCGTGAATCAGGATCCTTACTGATCGAGGTGGTCATCGCCATGACTCTGCTCACAGTGGGCCTTCTCGGCTACCTGCGTGCGTTTGCGTCATGTTCCACCCTCACGGATGACGTCTCGGAGTACGAGAAGGCAAGGTTGACTCTGGAAAACACCGCGGAGACGCTGCGCAATGCCGACTTCAACACCGCGTATGCGAATTACAACTGGGCCTTCCTCGAGACACCTGGTTTGAACTCCGGCTACTATCCGGGCTACAACATCAACGCGTTTGTCATTGTGAACTGCTTCGTTGACGAGAATAATCTGCCGGCCGAGTTTGGCCCGATTCTTGACCTGGATGGCTCCGGAGGGCTTGAGAACTCGAACTGCAGCGCGACGTACAGCCTGCTCCCCGTGAAGCTTTCCTTGAACTTCGCGGTGGGAAAAACCTCACGGACGATGGACCACTATCTGGTGCTTCGGCCGTAGTGGATCCCCGGAGAAGCCGGCGCGCGAAGCGCTTGCGGTATTCCCATTGTCTGCCTGGGGAAGGGTTATTTTCTGACCGGCTCAGATCACCCCGGGACAGAAGAGCCCGCGTCCCGTAACTCCTGCAAACGAATTCCAGCTTGCAGGTAACGCAAGTAGACGTTTCGCTTTGTGAGGCCCAGTTCCTTCGAAATGCGCGCCACGTCCCCGCCACAGACCTCAAAGAGGTGGAGGAGAAACTCCCGCTTCACGTCCGCAAGCACTTGCTCGTAAGTGCGGCCGGTGAAGGCCCAACGCGGAAACGAAATGCGTGATTTCTCGAGCCCGAGCACGTGCGCAACCTGCTTCTCGTCGACGGTCGCTCCGGCGGTTAACGAAAGGCGACGGATCACCGATTCGAGCTCGCGCACGTTGCCTGGCCAGGAGTGACACTTGAGCAGTTCCAGAGCACGCGGCGCCAGGTCGGGAGCATGTCCGCGCATTTGCCCGCGGAAATGATCCATCAGTAGCGGCACGTCTTCGGCTCGCTCCCTCAGAGGTGGGACCTCAATGGAGATCCCACGGAGGCGATAAAAAAGGTCTTTCCTGAACTCCCCGGCAGCCATCAAGCTACCCAGGTCTCGCTGGCTGCTCGAGATTAGCCGAACATCCATCTCTATCTCCACCAGGGAGCCCAGCGGACGAACAGCGCTCGTCTCAAGCATACGCACAAGCTTCGCTTGCACCTCGGGAGTCAGGGAGTCGACGTTATCGAGGTAAAACGTGCCTCCCTGGGCCTGGGCCATGCAACCCACTCGAGCGCGCTCCGCGCCCGTAAAAGCCCCCACCTCGTAGCCGAAAATCTCCGCCTCAAGAAGCGCCGCTGGAATCGCCGAACAGTCCTGCGCCACAAAGGGTCCTTCACGGCACGGACTTACAGAATGGATCCAGTGGGCCAGGTGATCCTTTCCTGTGCCCGACTCGCCCGTGAGGAGGACCGGCAGCTTCGAGTCGCGCGTACGCTCGATCAAGCTCACGACCTCACACATCCTTGGCGACTTGCTCGCGAGCAGGATCGGACTCAGCGTGCGAGTTTGCGTGGACATTTCCGAGGGGGAGGCGGTGGGGGGCAACGGTTGCGCCAGATCCGGGCGCTGGCGCGCCAGCGCTTCACCCACGAGCACGCCCGCGGCTTCGAGGAAGTCGGGGAGGTCCGCAGCGAGGGGATCTGTCCCGGCGAGGAGGAAAATCACCCCCCAGCGCCGTGTGCCCGGCCCGCGCACCTCGGCACACCACCCATGCGGCACAGCTCCACTGCCTGTCCCGAGACAGGCCCTTCGCAAGACGTCGAGGTCCTGGCGGAATTCGACGACGCGGCCCCGAACAACGCTTCGGCCCATGCCCTCCTCGAGAAAAATTGCACCACCCGCCGCCTCTGCCCCCTCCATGATCCAATCGAGCGCTTGAGACAGCTCCACAGTGCGCCGGAGCAAAAGGAGCGTCTCGTACCGCCGGCTCGCGGCTCGCGCCTCCTCCGCCGGGCCTGCTTTGCCGCTGGCATCCTTCCCGAGCCCAAGACGAATTTGGTGCTCTCGCGCGAGGTAGCTTCTGCGGTCCTCCGGCTTGAGCCCACGGACAAACGCTGCCCTGGAAAAGCGCAGCCTGCGGCGAGCGCCGGGAACCTCGTGCTCGGAGGCGACCAGATCGAACAGCCACCGCACTTCTCCCTGCAGGGCCGAGCTGAGTTGCGTGGCGGCATCTCGCAGCCTCTTGCGCACCGCTTGGCCTCCCGGGCGGCCAACGAGCAGATCTAGACGCGCCTCGAGCCACGGGAGCAGTCGCGCGGCGCCTCGCGAGCCGCTTCCAGCTTCGTGAATGCCGATCGCGGCTCGGGCCTCCTTGATCCGCGTCCTTGCGTTGGCGGCATCGCGACGACGCAAGGCAACCTCGACCATCGCGATGGAGCACTGAAACGAGCCGGGGGCTTGCTTCGTGCCATTGAAGATCTTCCTCGTCCGATGGAAGATCCGCTCGGCAAGCTCAAGATCGCCCAGCTCCAGGCGAGTCAGCCCGTGATACAGGCGATCCCACAATCCGGCGTGGTCGATGGCGCGCCAGTCGGTGGGTAAGGCGCCGAGAAGCGCGCGGGCTTCCTTGCATCGGCCACAAAGGGCCTCGAGGTAGGCACCGCGTGCCGCCGCGGAGCGCTCCAGCCGCGGATCAAGCTTGGAGCGCAAGAGCGCATCGAGGATCTCACGCGCATGGCACCACCTTCCCTCAAGGATCTCGTTTTCGAGGAGGAAGATCCGCGCCGAGGAGGCGACGAGCGGATCGGGCACCTCCTCGGCAATACGGATCGATTCCAGCCAGGCCTCGCGGGAGTCCTCGAGCGCCAGCCTTGCCACGAGCCCCTTCGTATAAAGGAGGAAGAGGTGTGCTCGGCGAGATCGGCGGGAGTGCGGCAAACTCTCGGCATCGAGGAGCAGCCGTTCTGCGGCTCGCACTTCACCAAGCCGTGCTCGAATCGCTGCGACATTGCACCGGATGGCCAAGAGCGCCGTCGAATCCCCCAACCGTCTCGAAAGGTCCTCAGCACGCTTGTAAACGCGCAACGCTTCCGGGAGCCGATTGGCTTGATGGTAGGCAATGCCCAGGTGGTTGAGCAGCAGCACGGCGCTCGAGAGGGCACCGGTTCGCTCGGCGTGCTCGAGGCCAAGCCGAAGCTCCTCTCTGGCCCGCTTGTAATCAAGCTGCCGCAGGAAGATGTGACCCGCTGCCGTGTGGAAATCAACCGCGAGGCGGGCGCGTTGATCTCGGCTCAGCGTCCGCGCTCTACTTGAGTGAAGCAGCTCCATGCCGCAATTCGTGAAACTCTGTGCCCGCTGCACTTCCCCCACAAAGAGGTGCAATGCCGATAGCTCGCGGAAGACATTGAGGTGCTCCGCCACATCGTCGCTCGAATCGCAAAGACCCATCGCCTCATCCAGGAGATGTCTTGCCGCCTCCGTTGCCCCCTGCCTCTGCCGAATTCCGCCAAGCCGCCTCAAGAGACGCAAGCGGTCTCGTGCGAGCACGCCGGGAACCGAGAGCGTTTGCTCGTATCGCAGCCCCGCCGCATCGAATTGCCCACAGCGTTCTTCGAGCTCCCCCAGCTCTTCGAGCCGTCTCGCGCCTGATGCCTGGGGACCCACCCGATCCAGAGCACTCTTCAGGAGCGAGGCCGCCTCGTCAAGCCGGCCAGCCGCCTTGAGGGCGCGGGAAGCCCTGTCCACGGCTGAGAGCGCCTCGGAAAACTTGCCCGCGTCGAGAAGGTGACGAGCGGCGTTCCTGGCATGACGGGGATCGGACAGGAGAGCCATTCCCAGCCTCTCGCGTGCCGCGCTCAGCTCTTCCGACACCGCAGAGCGAAGCACCGGCCCCCAGGCGTCCTCCTCGAGCGCGAGGCCACCGCGACCCAAACTGCTCCAGCCTGTCCCGGCCAGCTCCGCACGGGCGAGTTCGAGCGCTTCTTTCCCCAGGAGCGTCGCAGCCGCCAGGAGCTTGCCGTCGGCTGGTCTCTCGAGCAGCGCCAGGGCCAGCGCCAACTTGCGAGCCCCGTCGCCGAGTGTGCTGGCGACCTTGAAGGCACCTTCCTCCCCGGGGACGTCAAGGCGGTTGAGCGCATGGCCCATCCCACGCCGGCACAAGGCCCGGGCAAGGGCTCCAGGGCTCCCACCGGAAGTCTGCAGGAGCTCACGGGTCTCCTGGACTCCGATGGGCGGGTCTTGCTCGGAGAGGATCGCACGCAAAGTCTTCCTGTCGAGCGGCCCGAGTTTCAGGACCGTAACACCTTCAGACGGGGTTTCTTGAATTGCGGCCCTCACGGCCGCTGGCCGTGAGGTGGCAAGGAATCCGAGCGTGCTCTTCGCGACGCCAGGTGGTCCTGCGGCCCCAAACCAGCGAATAAATGCAGCAAGCTGTGGGTCGCCTCGATGGAGGTCCTCCACCACCACGAGGAGGCAAGGTGAGGCTGTCGCCTCGAGGACGTCCCGAGCCTCCTGGAAGACCCTCGCCTTGACGGCCTCGAAGCTCATGGCCTCCGCCTCACGCCGGCTCGTCGAATCCGCGCGGAATCCCAGCACCTCCAGGAGGAACCGCCACCTTCTGCGATCTTGAGCGGCCAATGGCCTCAAGAGCATTGCCTTCTCGAGGAGCAGGCGCAGGGCGCTTCCGCCGACCACATTACTCAAGCGAACAGGAATCACGCGCACGCCCGTTGTCCCCGACGTCAAGGCCTCGGTGACACAAGCTTCAACGAACCTCGTTTTCCCGATGCCCGCCCCGCCAACCACGGAGAGCACGCGGGGCCCCCGTGCCTCGGAAAGCCCCTTGAACCACTCGAAGAATACCTCGAGCTCGCCTCGTCGAGCCAGGAAGGGCGCTTCAAGCGGCGCGTGAAGCTCGGGAACACTGCCGGGGCCGCGGGACGCCTCGCGGAGCTCCGAGGCAACCTCCTCCGCGCTCTGGAAGCGATGCTCGGGGCACTTCTCGAGCAGCTTCAAGATAATACCAGCAAGCCGCGGCGGTAGACCAGGCGGCGCCTCGGGCCTGGCCCGCTGGTGGTTCTCCAGGATCTCCTCGACAGTACGGCCAACAATGGGATAACGCCCGGTGAGCCCACGATACAGAGAAACGCCCAGGGCGTAGAGGTCACTCCGGTGGTCCACTCTATACTCCTTGCGGGGGAGGAGGACCTCCGGGGCGCTGAAGTAGACGGTGCCCCTGGGGCGCTCAAAGCCACGGTGCTCCGCGTTACAGAAGAGGCCAAAGTCAATCAGCACAACGCGGCCATCGGCAATGACCATGTTTGCGGGCTTCAAATCCGAATGGACAAGACCCTTTCTGTGCAGGTATGCGAGCGCCTCGGTCACTTGAAGGAACGCTTGAACTATGGCGTCCTGCCACCCGACAGATTTTTTTCGCCGGAGCATGGAGCACCAGAGTTCCAGATCAGGCCCCGCAACGTGCTCCAGAGTAAGGAAGCAAGGACCACCTGCCGCGCGAGCGAAGTCAAAAGCCCGCGGGATGCCGGGATGGCGAAGATCCCGGAGAGCTCGAAACTCTCTCAGGAGCTCATTGCGCGCAACGTCCTGCCGCGCAACCTTCAACGCTACCTGAGCGCCATCCTCGAGGAGATCCCGGGCCAGGTAGACGGAGCTCGACCCGCCTTGCCCCAGCCTCCGCACAATGGCATACCGGGGGTGCCTCGGCGGTTGGAGCTTGAGAGACGGACTCATGGGCGCACAAAGTCACGCTCGAGAGCGGTTAATAATTGGCGCAGCCCAGCTCGTCCGGGGTTTCGTCCCTCGCTGGGACTTTCAGCGCGAGAGTGGACGGCTCCGTCCCCAGGAAAAGGAAAATAAGGACCGAGATGGGGTCGCTCACATCAATTCCCCCGTCATCGTTGGCATCGGCCGCGTCTTCGCAGGGAAGAGGCGCGTTCGCCCCAAGAAAGAGAAAATCCAGGATGGTGATGGGGTCCGAGATGTCGAGCCCCAGATCGCCGTTTGCGTCTCCGCGCAGGAAAATACCGATGTCACCGATGATCTGAACGACCAGGGCCCCATCGTCAAGCCCTGGGTCCACATTGTCCTCAAACTTGTCGTTGAAAGAGAATGGCTTGCCATGACCACGCACGGCGTTGTAGACAGGACCCAGGCTGTTGTTGAAGAGCCCCCTAAACCGCGCTCCCTCCGCACGGGTAAAGACGAGCGGCAAGGTTCCTTCTGCCGCCTCCGGAAGGATCACCAGTGACAACATCAACACTCCCTGGCGCCACCCTGCAGGGAGCCCAGCGCCCTCACGGGCCTTGAAGTCGAAGACCAAAGATGCCTGGAGCCAGCCTTCTTCCTTGTTCACAAACCACTCAAAGTCCCAATCGATGCCCTTGATACCCTGGAGGAGTCCTTCGACGTCCAAGGCCGGCCGCACGTCCACGACGTCGAGTATCGAGGTGTCGAGCTCGATGCTGACGGCCACCATGGAGAGGGACTCCTCGGCCACAACGTGGACCGGGACGTCAACCCGGGAGCCCGGAGCCCCCTCGACATGCGGGATATCCATGCTGACCGTCCGGGACGGCGGGCCCTGAGGCGGGTCGGGGAGGCCCGGCCCCGCGGCCCAAAGACGTGGCCCCAGAGCTGGGGCCAGGAAGAGGGCCAGGAGAGCCGCTGTCGTGGGGAACCGCCTGTTCATTGTAATTCTTTGAATAGTAACCATTCCCGCAGGCGCCTCGCAAGCCATGAGAGACCCATGTGGCGTAAAAAGTGGCCCGGCCCTCAAAGCCGAGAGCCGGGCCATCCGACCTGGATATCCTCATTCCTGGGGAAGGTCGGAGACGCCTCAACAGCTATTCAAAGCAAACCTCGAGATCCGGCGTGGGGTCGTGGCCTGGTGCGTATGGCCCCGGAGCCGGCGGTGCCGCTCCGCCGGAGAAGAGCCATACCAGAGTGTAGACCGCATCGGATATGTCCACGTTCCCATCGTCGTTCGAGTCGATCCGGTCCGGACAGTCCACCGAAAAGGCATTTCCTTGCCCGAGGAAAATCCCGCCCAGGGTATTGATGGGATCCGCAATGTCTATGTGGCCATCGCGATTCGCATCGCCGCGGGTGAAAGCGCGGGGTGGGGCTTTCTCTGCAAGCTCAAACCAGTCATCCACCTCGCCGACGACCACCGCGCACTTCGCCTCGAAGCTACGCGAGAGCAGGTCGCACTCGAGCGCGCCTCGTCCCGAGGTCAGGCAGGCCGCCAAGATCTCGGCGGCCCGCTCGGCGCAGACGACCTCGCTCCTGGTCTCCGTGGCGCCGCCACCACCTTCCCCCGCCGAGTCGCCGTCGTCGTTGTCTTCACAGTGCCGATTGCACCGTTCGGTGAAAGCAGCCACCACCGCGGCGCACTCCTCCTCCGTGCCTCCGCGGGTGGCGCAAGCTGCGGCCAGCTTCTCGGCGGCCGCGGCGCAACGCTCCCCGCAGGCCGGGGGAGCCGGGGGCTCCTTGTCGCAATGAGCCTGGCAGCGAGCGAGTAGCTCGGCCGCCTCTGCCTCGCACTCGGCGGGGTCACCCCCAGCCTCGGTGCAACGGGCGAGGTGCTCCCGGGCAACTTGCGCACAGCGTTCGCCACACGGAAGCGGTTTCTCCTCGTTGCAGCGGGTCAGGCATGCGTCGAGAAGCGCATTGGCCTTGGCTCGGCAATCTTCCTCGGTTCCGCCCGCGGCGACGCACTCGGCGTAAGCCTCTTCGGCAGCGCGGCCGCATCGGTCGGCGCAAGTCGGGGGCCTGGGTCGAGCGCAGCGTTCCTTGCAGGCAGCGAGGTACTCCGCGGCCTTGGCCTCGCACTCTTCCTCTGTCCCGCCCGCCTTGACGCAGGCCTCCTTGACAGCCGCGGTCCCGCGCTCGCAGCGCTCCTCGCACGTCGGCGGCTCTTGTGGGGGATCCTTGCAGCCACCGCCGCAACGGGCGATGTGCTCCGCCAGGCGCGCTTCACACTCCTCGGGACTTCCACCATCGTTCACGCAGGAGCGCCTCACGCCGTCAGCAGAGCGCTCGCAGCGGCTCCGACAGTCGGCTGGGAAATGCTTCTCGCAGGCGTGGCGGCACTCATCGCGAGCTTCCTGGGCCGCGATCGCGCAGGCGGAGGCGCTGCCGCCGGCTGCCAGACAGTCTCCTTGAGCCTTGCGGCCCGCGGCTGCGCATTCCGAGGCGCAGTTGGGGTTCGGTTCCTGTCGGTCGCAGCGGCCAAGGCAAGCCTCAAGGGCCGCCATGCCACGCGCAGCGCAGTCTTCAGCACTGCCTCCGGCAGCCGTGCAAGCGGCAGTCACTCGCTCAGCCACCGACGAGCAGCGGTCCTCGCACGTCGCGTGAGGCGGGTGGTCCGGTGGCTCATGGCCATCATCGTCGCAGTGGCCGAGGCATGACTCGAGAAACTCAGCACCACGTGCCGCGCATTCCTCCTCGGTACCACCTGCCGCCTTGCAAGCTGCCTGGATTCTGCCTGCAGCGCTGTTACAGCGTTCCTCGCAGCCGCGGGCCGGCGGCGGAGGGGGTGGAGGTGGCTCGTGATTGCAGGCCGCGAGAAACTCGTCGACGCGTGCCTGGCACTCCGCCTCGGTCCCTCCACGAGCCAGGCATTGCGCTTTCATGCGCTCCGCTGCCGCGGCGCACTGCCGTGGGGTCTCCTGGGCCGCCGCTGGCTGGGCCCAGCCCAAGAGCCCTGAAATCGTGAACAACATGAGAAAGGATCGTCGCATGATGGACTCCTGACAAATAAGGTGACTGGAACACAGACCCTCCACACCGTCTGCAACCAGCGGTCCAAATGCCAAGTAAATATGTAAGTAACAACATGAACAATAGTTACGACATGGAGCTTGCAACGAAGGGTCAACGAAGTTTACAGGCGATCCAGACCAGAGGGATGGAATTCATCCCTGGGAGTCCCGCCAAGAGGTCCCGGCTGCGCCCGGGGTCACATCTTGTGAGCCGCCGGCTTCACGCCTCTTGTGAATGCGCCGAATCCGTAGGGGGTGGGCTTGTACTCTCCGACAAGACGCACGTCCGACTTCTCGGGAATCTTGTCCTCGAGTTCGAGCCCCCAGTAGCAGGCATTCACGAGAAGGCGCCGCAAGCCCTCGCTCTCGAGATCCGTCGAGGAGCCCATTGTGGTCGTGAAGATTCGCGAGGTTTTCCCCAGCGAGCCTGTGTAACTCTTGATCCACGCGACGGGCAACCTCGGGTCGTTCTGCTGGCCCTCCACGGGCTTATCGGTGGGCTTCATTCCCTCGAGCACCTCCCCCAACACGACGGACTTTGAGTCACCCGGCAGGGGCAAGCGGACGCCGTAGACGTCCGTCGGACCCCAGATGTCTGCCACGCCACGCACCAGGGGATGCGACTCCATCCCCTGGGCGATCAAGCCGCGAGTGCTTTGCAATTTGTGCTTTCCGTGATGACTCCTCCACGTCTCTCCAAGCACCTGGCGACCGAAGCCACCGTCCCATTGCTTCGAGTTGTAGCTGTACTTCGAGTAGGTCTTGCCTTCCGGGATGTTGAAGGCGTGGGTCGACGTCCGGAGAGCCACGATCGGCTTTCCCGACTCCGTGTAATCGACCAAGTGCTTCATCGCACCATCGGGCAGGTCACGGAAGCGCGTGAAGAGAACGAGGAGGTCGGCCGAGTCGAGCACCTCGAGGCCCGGAATGTTATCGACCTTGTCCGGCTGAATCGTCCCGTCAGTCAGATTGATCGGGAACAGGACGGTGCATTTGAAGCCGTGGCGCACGGCAAGGATCTTGCCGAGCTGCGGAAGGCACTCCTCCGAACGGTACTCCTCGTCCCCCGAGACCAGCACGATGTGCTTGCCCTTGCCGGGCCCTTCCGTCCCTCCGTAGGTGACCCAGAGTTCGTTCGTGGAACTACATCCCGCAGTAATAATCACGTTCAAGACCACCGCCAAAAGCATCAAGTTCCGGATCATCTTCCTGTAGCCTTTCTACTGTATTCTGTATTCCTCCGCGCCCCATGCCTGAGTGGAACTTCAGTAACCGGCAGGGGGCGCATTCGCAAGGGAAAGCATTCCTTGACCCGGCAGAGGGCTCCGACAACCGCCAGCAAGCTCGCTCAGGGTACGACTCTTGCCTCAAGCTTCGCGGGATCGTCCGCTCACAGGTTCCGGACCCAGGGGCCGAAGCCGCCAGGAAGTGTCCAGACGGAAGACAACTCGAGCCGAGACTCGAGCGGGGTGCTCAACCGGCTGAAGTCGGCACCGACCATCGTGGTCGCAACGGGCGTCTCTTTTTTTTGCACGAATCGGGCGCGAAAATTGCTCGGACACTCTTGCATGTCCTACCACCACGTCCTGTTGATCCAGGAGCCCCTCCTCTCGCTCCAGCGTGTTGTGCAGGTCAACGGCCTGCCGTTCACGATCGGGAGCGAGGCCGATGCGGCCGTCCGACTCCGGACCCCGGGCCTGCCTTGCGTGCGGGTGGAGGGGGCAGACTCCGAGTGTCGCGTGGTCGATCTGGGCAAAGGCTCACTGACCCTGAAAGGTGAGAGGCGCACGGAGTTGGCGCTTCGACACGGCTCGATTTTCCAAATTGCAGATGTGACCGTCCGGTTCCTTGTGGGGACGGCGGAATCGCTCCGAAACCTGGCAGCTCATTGCGCATCCACCTCGCCTCCCGCTCCCGTTGACCTCGACCTTGACGCGTCGAAGCCCATGTCCGACGGTCCCCTCCGCAAGAGCGTGGTCGCCTACCTGGAGCGTCTCTCCAATCTTGAGCGCAAGCTGGCAGAGATCCGACCCCTTTCGCACATCTAAAGCATCTTCGCACCTCCGCCTGGGGCTTGTCCCCGGACACGTTACAATTCAGGGCAGCATGGTGAGAAGATTCAAGATAGCCCAGATGCTGGTACCGAGCATTGCGATCTGCCTTGAGCTTGCCGCCGAGGCCCTCCCCAAGAGGAGCTCCCGGCCAGCTCAGCAGGAAGAGATCACGCCAGAGTTACGCTTGGCCGTCAACCGAGGGTTTGAGTATCTCACCCGCCGCCAGCTTCGGAGCGGTGACTTTGACTCGGACCATCCCTTGGCTGTCAACGCCCTGGTTGGGATCGCGTTTCTGGCCAGCGGGCACAGCGAGAAGGCCGGCGGGGAGTTCACCGAGGTGATCCGGCGCGGCACATCCGCCCTCCTGAGGTACCAGAACTCTCAAGGGTTCTTCGATGACGAAAGGAGTGCAATGTATGGCCATGGCTTCGCAACACTCTTCCTGGCCGAGCTGTACGGCACCTCGGAATACCGCCACCGCGAGATTCGCGAGGCTCTCCTGAAGGCAGTGCGCGTGATCGAGGGATCGCAGTCGAGATCGGGTGGCTGGGACTATCTCCCGGCACGTCAATTCGGATCCTTCGAAGCCTCTTCAGGCTCGAGCGACACCTCGATTACAGTCTGTCAAACCATGGCCTTGAGAGCCGCCAGAAACCTCGGGATCGGCGTCAACACAAGAGTCACCGCGAGAGCCAGGGCCTACATCGAGCGCGCCCAGAACAAGGATGGCGGCTTCCTGTATCGGCAGCAGGGTGAGCTCTCAAGCTTTCTCTTCAACTCGAGCGCCTTCCCCCGCTCCGCAGCCGGGACATGTATTCTCTACTCGCTCGGCGACTACAACTCGGCGAAGGTGAGGCTTGGCTTCGAGTACCTCTACAAGAATTACAGGATGCCCTGGTCGAACCAGTTCCCCTACTATGCCCACTATTACTGCGCGCAGGCCATGTTTCAAGCTGACGGCAAGTACTGGAAGGAGTACTTCCCCTGGATCCGCTCGGAGCTGCTCGGGAAGCAGTTGCGGGACGGAAGCTGGCCCAACAGCCTGCGCGAGAACAAGACGCAGTGCACCGCGATGGCCCTCATCGTGCTTCAGCTCCCCCTCCGTTTCTTGCCGATTCACGAGCGCTA
>SXIK01000073.1 GCA_005772855.1 Planctomycetia bacterium
GATCACGAGCGGCTTGCCACTGGCAGCCACCTTCTCGAGTACAGGGATAAACTCACGCAAGTCCGAAAGCTTTTTCTCGTAGTAGAGGATGTATGGCTCCTCATACTCGCAGGTGAGGGTCTTTGCGTTGGTGATGAAGTAGGGGGAAATATATCCCTTGTCAAACTGCATGCCCTTGACAATGTCGAGATAGGTACGTGTGCCCTTCGACTCCTCGATTGTAATGACCCCGTCCTTGCCCACCTTCTCCATCGCATCGGCGAGGAGGTCCGCGAGCACATTGTCGGAATTGGTCGAGATATATGCGACCTCACGCACCTCCTTGTAACTCTTGATCGGAATCGCCATCGAGCGTAGCGCCGCGACGGCTCTTTCGACGGCCTTCTCAATACCACGGCGCAGGTCGGTCGGCTGGATACCTCCAGCAAGGTACTTGCGGCCCTGCTCGACCATGCAGTCAGCGAGCACGACGGCCGTGGTAGTGCCGTCCCCAACCTTGTCGTTGGTCTTGGAAGCGACCTCGTTCAGGATCTTGGCCCCCATGTTTTCAAAGGGATCTTGAAGCTCGATCTCCTTGGAAACCGAGACGCCATCCTTGGTCGAGGCAGGCTTGGAATACTTCTTCTCGATAACAACATTACGTCCAGTCGGCCCCAGGGTGGCCCGGACGGCTCGCGCGAGTGTCTGCATGCCGGCCGTGAGCTTCTCACGGCCCTTGACGTCATACAGGATCTGTTTTGGCATGGGTTTTCTTTCTTTTTCTTATCTTGGGGGAATTAAATCGCTGCGTGGCGCGTGGGGCTCAGAAATCGCCCATGTTCTCGTCTTCACCATGGTGGTGGTGGCCATCTTCATCTTCTTCCTGCTTCGGAATACTTGAAACAAGGGTGTCTGAGGTCAGGAGCAGCGTCGCGACGCTGAGTGCATTCTCGAAGGCCATGCGAACAACCTTGGTGGCGTCCGTGATACCTTCCTTGACCATGTCAACGAACTCTTCCCGGACGAGGTCGTAGCCCAGCCTCGGGTTCTTGTCGTTCTTGATCGAACGAATTACAGTCGCGGGCTCGACACCACAGTTGACGCAGAGCTGCCGGATCGGGGTAGACAGAGCCGCCTCAACAACCCTGACACCGGCTGCCGCCTCATGGCTGTCAGTCTTCACATTCTTGAGGGCCAGGCTTGCGCGGAAGAGTGCGACACCGCCGCCGGGCACAATTCCCTCGGCAATCGCGGCCCGCGTGGCGCTGAGGGAAGACTCAAAACGGTTCTTCTTCTCCTTCATCTCGCTCTCGGTGGCCGCGCCAACGCGGATCACTGCAACGCCGCCAACGAGCTTCGCAAGCCGCTCCTGGAGCTTCTCCCGATCGTAATCGCTTGTTATCGTCTCGAGCTCAACGCGAATCTCTTTTTCGCGGGCCTCAATGTTCTTTTTCGAGCCAGCTCCCTCGACGATCGTGGTGTTCTCGGAGGTAATTCTTACACGCTTTGCGTTCCCCAGATCGGACAACTTCAAGTTCTCGGGTTCGATCCCAAGGTCCTTGAACATCGCGCGGCCACCCGTCAAGATCGCCAGGTCCTGAAGCATCGCCTTCCGGCGGTCGCCGTAAGCAGGAGCTTTCACCGCTGCGCACTTGAGAACACCCTTCAGCTTGTTAACGACCAGCGTGGCAAGCACCTCGCCCTCCACATCCTCGGCGACGATAAGGAACTCCCGCTTCGCCTGGAGGACCTTCTCCAGAATCGGCAGGATTTTCTGCAGGGTCGAGACTTTATCCTCCATGATCAGAATGTATGGGTTTTGGAGCTCACAGACCATCTTCTCCGTATTCGTGACGAAGTGCGGCGAGAGATAGCCACGGTCAAACTCCATGCCCTCGACCACGTCGACAGTGGTGTCGACGCTCTTGCCCTCCTCGATCGTAATCACGCCGTCTTTCCCAACCTTCTCCATCGCCTCGGACAGCATCTTTCCAATGACTCGATCGTTATTGCTCGCTATCGTGGCCACCGCGAGAATTTGCTCCTGCGTCTTGACCGGAGTTGAAAGCCCCTTGAGGTGATCCACTACTTTCTCGGCCGCGACTCGCATGCCACGAGCCAAAATCATGGGGTGAATGCCCGAAGTGACATGCTTCAGCCCTTGAACAAAGAGGCTCTCGGCGAGCACCGTGGCAGTGGTTGATCCGTCGCCCGCCTGATCGCTCGTCTTGTCGGCGGCAGCGCGCACCAGCTTTGCCGCCATGTTCTCATAAGGGTTAGCGAGGTCAATTTCCTCGGCGACGGAAGCGCCGTCTTTAGTAATCAGCGGCTCGCCCCACCCCCTGTCCACCACGGCCGAGCGACCTGCAGGGCCCAGGGTGCTCTTGACGGCTCGCGCCAGCTTGGCCACCCCTTGCCCCATGACACTCATGGCCTCACCTCCAAAAGCAACTTGCTTGGGATTCTTTGGCATGGAAGTCGATATCCTTTCAACTCACGTTCGGTTGTAGAAAACAGCACAGACTGCTCCCTTGTGGCGAAAGTCCCTGCAAACAAAGCGCCATGCCACAAACCGCTTCCGATACAGGAGTTGAACTCCAATCGAAGATGGCATCCCTGCCAGTGTGGCAGAGCGCAGCAGCGGGCGCTGGCTTGAATCCTGCCAGAGTGGCGCCGGCAGTGGGGTCCAAGAACTCTTGCTGCAGGCCTTGCCGTCCCTTTGCCGATAGAGTATGGAAGGTTCCTGTCCATGCACTCGTGAGGCTACTGTGAAAGACCGCTATAAATTTTTTGGTGAAGTGGCCCTCGAAAAAAAATTCGTCACCCCGGAGCAACTCTACGAGGCGCTGACCGCTCAGGCACGGCTCAAGGTTGAAGGCAGCGAAGAGAAACTCCTTGGCCAGGTTCTCCTTGAGCAAGGCTACATGAACGAAGAACAGGTCCGGCAGGTCCTGGACGTTCTCTATCCAGTTGTGCCTGAAGAGGTCTAAAGACCTCTCTCTGCGGGAGAAGCCGCCCGACTTGGCCGTGCGTATGGTGTCTAGCCCAGGAGGCCTTTCACAACGTTGCCATGCACGTCCGTGAGACGGAAATCTCGTCCCTGGAAGCGGTACGTAAGCCGTGTGTGGTCGATCCCAAGAAGGTGGAGCACGGTGGCGTTAAAGTCGTGGATGTGGACCGGGTCGCGCACGATGTTGTAGCAGTAGTCGTCGGTCTCTCCATGGGTGATCCCGGGCTGGACCCCTCCTCCGGCCATCCAGATCGAGAAGCACCGACCGTGGTGGTCGCGGCCATAGCTTTCTGCGGTCAGCGCACCCTGGCCATAGACGGTGCGGCCAAACTCCCCACCCCATATCACGAGAGTGTCCTCGAGGAGACCGCGCTGTTTCAGATCCTTCACCAGCGCTGCTGAAGGCCTGTCGACATCCAGGCACTGCCCCCGAATCTGGCGTGGCAAGTTGTTGTGCTGATCCCAACCACGATGCAGGAGCTGGATGAACCGTACGCCTCGCTCTGCCATGCGGCGCGCCAGCAGACAGTTCCGCGCAAAGCCACCGTCCGTGCCTTTCTCCTCAATGCCATACATGTCGAGCACATCTTTCGGCTCGCCCGAGAGGTCCGTCAGCTCCGGCACGGAGGTCTGCATGCGGAAAGCCATCTCGTATTGCGCAATTCGGGTGCTGATCTCGGGATCCCCGAAGGCCTCCTTCGCCATGGAGTTGAGCTGTCCGACACCACTGATGAAGCGTCGCCTCGCGGCGGCATCCACGCCCGGCGGATTGGAGAGGTAAAGGACGGGGTCAGCGCCGGAGCGAAACCGCACGCCCTGGTGCTGTGTTGGCAGGAATCCGCTTCCCCACAGGCGAGAGAAGAGTGGCTGATCGTTTTTGTTACCGCTCCCCTGGGAAATCATGACGACAAACCCTGGCAGGTTCTGAGTCTCAGCCCCGATCCCATAGCTCAACCAGGCACCGAGGCAGGGACGTCCCGGCTGCTGGGCACCCGTCTGAATATAAGTGAACGCCGGGTCGTGGTTAATCGCCTCCGTGTTCATGCTCTTGACGATCGCGATCTGGTCAACAATGGACGCGATGTTGGGCAAGAGCTCACTGACGAGGGCTCCACACCGTCCGTGACGCTCGAACTTGAAGGGCGAAAACACGCAGGGAAAAGACTTCTGCGAGGACGTCATGCCCGTGATGCGTTGCCCCATTCGAACGGAGGCTGGAAGCTCATTGCCGTGGTAATCCTTGAGCTTGGGCTTGTAATCAAAGAGGTCAATATGGCTCGGTCCACCGGACATGAAGAGATAAATGACCCGCTTCGCCTTCGGGGCAAAGTGAAGCCCCGATTCCGCTGAGCCAGCAAAGATTCGTGGATTGAGGAGCGAAGCCAGGGCCGCAGTGCCAATGCCCGAGGCCATACGGCCAAAGAGCTGCCGCCGAGTAAGTAGGCGCATTCGTTCCAGATTGATGTCCATCGTGTTACCCCTTTGTCACCGTCTCATCGAGGTTCAAGATCGCGCTCGACAACAGGGTCCAAGCAGCCAGCACGACGGCCCCGGACGACGAATCCCACTGAGCTTCCCCCACCCCGAGGAGCGCCTCGGCGTTCCGAGGATTCTGCTCGTAAGCCTTGAGTTGCTCGTTGAGGAGGTCCCGCATCACCTGAGCCTCAGCCACGGTCGGCCGGCGAGCTGTACAAATGCGGAAGGCCATGGCGATCCGCTCATCAGTCGAAGACGCCAACCGAAGGATGCGCTCCGCAAGCTTTCGCGCGGCCTCGATGTAGGTCGGGTCGTTCATGAGAATCAAAGCCTGAAGCGGAGTATTCGTCCGCGGGCGCCGCACGGTGCAGGTCTCCCTGTCGGGCGCGTCCAAAGTCGTCAGCGAGGGAGGAGGGGAGGTGCGTTTCCAGAATGTGTACATCGCCCGACGGTAAAGATCAGCGCCATGGCTCTGCTGATAGATCTGCGCACTCCACCTGGCGCCATCTGTACGCGACATGAGCTCCTCCCAAAGCCCGGGAGGCTGGTAAGGCGAAACGCTGGCCCCGCCGATGCGACCGTCGAGGAGGCCGCTTACAAAAAGGGCCTGATCCCGAATAAACTCCGCTTGCAGTCGGAGTCGCGGCCCGCGCGAGAGCAGACGGTTATCGGGATCCCGCTCGAGAACCTGCGCCGTGACTGCGCTGGACTGGCGGTAAGTGGCGGAAGTGACGATCTTTCGCTGCATCGCCTTCACATCCCAGCCGCTTTCAATAAACTGAGCTGCGAGCCAGTCAAGAAGCTCCGGGTGGCTTGGCAGCTCGCCTTGCGAACCGAAGTCCTCGGCTGTCTTGACAAGCCCTGCTCCAAAGTACATCTGCCAGTATCTGTTGACCATGACGCGGGCCGTGAGCGGATTTCGAGGATCAGCAAGCCACCGCGCCAGGCCCAGACGGTTTCGAGGCGAGCCAATGGACAACGGCGGCAGGAAGGCTGGTACGTTTGGCTCGACCTTCTCACCCGGCTTGTTGTACTCGCCCCGGGTGAGGACAAAGGTGTCCCGGGGCTTCTCCATTTCCTGCATCACCATGGTGGTGCGAACTTTTTCCTCGGCCTCCACGAGAGCCTTCTTTGCGCCGTCAAGCTGAGTCCGGAGCTTTCGTCCAGTCTCCGAAACATGAGTACGGAAGTGCTCTCGCACGGCCTTCCTTTCCGCCTCGGAACGATCCTCGGACAGCACAGAAAGTGCCTCCACGACATTCGGTGCCATGTCCTGGGCGGCGTGAGGCATCGACGAGCTGGTAGCGCTCAGTCGGAAACGACCCATCTGGTGCCGCGGAGATGCAGACTTGAACTCCAGCATTACGGTGAGAATGGACTCCGTGGAGCACACGATCGGCTCGACCATTTCGAACACGGCCGCGTGCGATCTTCCGACCTCGGGAGCAATTGCCCAGCCAGACGCGGGGTCGTCGTCGATGGCAGCCGAAACTGGGTAGTCCTTCTGGCTAAAGTCTGCGGTGGCAAGCTTCAGCTTCAACTGTGAATCCTTCAGGGTTGCCTCCGTGCCCAGGTAAAGCTTGAAGTCGGTGAGAACAAGGTTGCCATCTGCAGAACGGCCAGGGCCCCGGGCGACCAGGGTGTCATCGGTGAGCGCCTCGACACGGATCGCCCGCATCTCGCGGAGGCTGGAGCGCCCGGTCACAATGTAGGTGTCCAAGTCGGGGCTGTTTCCTCCGGCCCGGATGGATCCATCCGGAAGCTTCTCGAGCGTCGTGTCGCTTTCCGAGCGGAACGATAGTGGCTCGATGGCTGTCCACTCGGGCCATTTCTCATTCACCACGCTCCTCTCCCAGTCGAATTGCGCCGCGTCAAGCTCGGGATAAGACCCGTCCCACTGCGACTGCAGCTTGTGCACCGCCGTGGAGAGACTTGTGATCTCGGCGGCCTCGCGCGCAGTCGGCACCTTGATGAATGGGTTTGCATTTCCCTTCGATCCGTCAAGGCCAGCCTCGGGCACGTTGTGGAAGAACGCATAGAGTTGATAGAAGTCCTTCTGCGTGACGGGATCGTACTTGTGGTCATGGCACTGCGCGCAGGCGACCGTCAAGCCAAGCCACACGGTAGCGGTGGTGTTCACACGATCCACTATGTAGGCCGCATGGTACTCCTCCGGGATCGCACCACCTTCAAAGTTGATCATGTGGTTGCGGTGGAAGCCGCTCGCGATTCGTTGCTCAAGGCTCGGATCCGGAAGCAGATCGCCGGCGATCTGCTCGAGCGTAAACTGGTCGAAGGGCTTGTTTTGGTTATACGCATCGATCACCCAGTCACGCCAGCGAGTCATGTCACGACCACTGTCGAGGTGAAAGCCATGAGTGTCCGCAAAGCGAGCGGCATCAAGCCACTCGAGCGCCATGCGTTCTCCATACCGAGGCGAGTCCAACAGTCGTTCGACCCACCGCTCGTAGGCATCACTGCGAGTGTCTTCGGTGAAGGCGTCGATGGCCTCGAGCGTGGGCGGCAGCCCTGTCAAATCGAGTGTGACCCGACGAATGAGCGTAGCCCGGTCCGCCTCCAGCTGCGGCGAAAGTCCGTCCTGCGCGAGCCTCGCAAAGATGAAGCAGTCGATTTCATTGCGAGGCCTGGCGCTCCACAGGTCCAAGCGATCGACTTGTGGTACCGGCGGGCGCTGGATCGCCTGAAACGACCAGTGCCCCTGGTAGGAGGCCCCCTCTGCAATCCAGCGACGCAATAGCTCCTGCTCCGCCCGCGTCAGCGGCTTCGTCGTCCCTGGTGGAGGCATGACCTCGCTCGGATCAGTGGAAAGGATCCTCTTGACGAGTGGGCTAGCATCAGGATTTCCCTGAACGATCGCTGCACCGCCAGGCTCTCGAGGCCTGAGAGCATCGTTCCGCAGATCGAGACGGAGGCCTGCTTCTCGTTTGGCCGCATCCGGGCCATGGCACTGGTAGCACCTGTCGGAGAGTAGAGGCCTTACGCCACGGTTGTAGTCTACTGGAGCAGCGAATAGCGACGCGCTTGAGAGACAAGAGACGATGACAACGGCCTTTACGCCTGACCATCGGGGTGACATGGGATCTTCCTCAAACCAGATGCGACTCTAACGCCACAAGGCTATCACGGCGTCCCCTGGCCTCAAGCCCAAACTCCGCTCGGCGTTGCTCTGACTCACGGCGATTTCGATCCGACCCGACGAACCGACGAGCGCGAGTGGACGCCCGGGCGGCACATCGCTGTAAGTCCGCGAGAGCGCCTTGATCTGAAGCCGACCAGATCGAAGGTTGACAAGGTCCTTGTTCTCAACCGTTCTGAGGTTGGTCACCGCGTTGCCAAACGCGTCGAGATAGAGAATCTGCCCCACACACTCCGCCCCCGATCGCCCACCCACGCGGCGACGTCTCACCTGAGCACGGGGCTCCTCGATGCGTTTGTAGCTCCGTAGGCGCGACCCAAGTTCTGCAGGATCCAGCCCGAGTGATAGCCGCGCGGCAACGGGCGAGAAAATGTCTCTACCGTGAAAAGTGTTCGAGACCGCGGGAAGAAACCACCTTGGGTCCTTCACATGGACGACTTGCCGAACTTCCTCAGCAGAGAGGACAAGCCCCACCACCCCGTTGTCTGGAGCAAGGTAAGTTGCGTCTCTCCCCTCGATGGCAAGTATTCGTCTCCTCGTGCCGACCCCCGGATCCACCACTGCAACGTGCACGCAGCCAGGAGGGTAATAGCGAGTGGCTTCTGCCCAAATAATCCCTGCACGAAAGATATCTCCCGGCGGTACTTCGTGGCAAATGTCAATCACGCGGGCCCCAGGAGCAATGCCCGCAATCACGCCCTTCATGGCGGCGACATAACTGTCGCGACTTCCAAAATCCGTCAGAAGCGTGATGATTCGGAGCGCTTCACTCTTCACCCACGCACCCCAGTTAGAGCCTCCGGCCTCCTGTGGAGGTGGATCACTGCGAGGTGGCCATAGGCGTCAAAGTTGGAGAGCACCTTGCGTAGGTTTGAGACAACTTCGGCCGTCGTGGCTGTGCGTGGGCTCTCCGAGCCCCGCGATCGACCCCACGCAAGCCTCTGCTTGCCGCACCACAATACGACCTCGCTCTCGCGCTGAGCAATGCGCCCGTGCAAGTTCGTGAGGTCAATCGCGCCGATCGGCCGATCGGGGTAGTCCTTTTGGATGCCATTGTCGAAGAGGATTTTCGCCACCGCGACACCCTGCAGGACGTCGCGCGAAGCCCACCGTTCCCCTGGAAGCGGCAGGACGCCCGGAGCCGGGATTCCGAGAATGGCTGGAACACCAAACCAATCCGTCGGCGCCTCGGCATACGGCAATCCGAGGCGAACACCCTCCGAGTCGACGAGGTAATACATTCCGCCTTGTTCGACCAGCGCAACGGGTCGACGAAGCTGAAGCTCCAGGCCCAGAACTCCGGGCCTCTCAAAGGTAGGGTACCGGATTTGGACATCCCGGACCTTCTTGATCCACTGCGTCCCTTCCAGGGCCTCTCGCACGCGTGCAAGCACGCGTGGTTTGAACAGGCTCAAGGGCCCGCCCTCACCGCAAAGATGAATCCCTTCAATCTCGGTTCGTATGTCCGGTGTGACCCATTCGGGAAGAACTCCCGTCTCAAGGCGCCAGTTCTCGAGAAAAAAGCGATCATCCTGGCAAATTCTCTTCTCCACCTCGATGGAACCCAGGATCGCGCCCACAAAAAGCGCGGAGAACAAGACGCGGAGCGTCCAACGGCCGGCCCATTCCAGGCTCTCACGGGAAGGCATGAGCCGGGCGAAGCCGCCCTTGCGGGATGCCTTGGATCGAGAATTGTGTGCGTTTTCAAACCAGGACATGGGTGAAGAGCCTCGGAGTGTTGGCGACGGTCGTTTATCGACGACGATCAGGCGAGAACGATCTCGGTCTCGAGTCGCACGCCGAAGTGCCGTTCCACTCGGGAGCGGACATCTTCGACAAGCATGAGCACATCGGTGGCTCGTGCGCAGCCTGTGGTATTCACGATAAAGTTCGCATGGCGCTCCGAGACTTTCGCACCGCCCCGCGAGAGACCCTTGAGACCCAGGGATTCGATCCAGCGGCCAGCGGAGGCACCCGGAGGATTGCGAAAGACACAGCCGGCGCTTGGAATACCCAGTGGCTGAGTCGCCACTTTCTTGCGCATGAACGTTGAGGCACGCTCCCGCAGTCGCTCGGGGCTGTCCGGCGTCAGGTCCATTGTGACCCAGGCCACCACGCATCCCTTGAGGTGGCTCGTCCTGTATCCCCAGCAAACTTCACTCGACTTTAAACAGAAAATCGGGCCGCCATCGAGTGGCAGGAGACCGAGCTCGAGGACGTGATCGCCAAAGCTCCACCCTGCGCCGCCTGCGTTCATGCAGACAGCACCACCGGCAGTCCCAGGAATACCAATGAGCCCTTCGAGTCCTCCCAGACCAGCGCGCATGGCAGTCTGGATCATTACGTTGAGGCGGACACCCGACTCGGCGCGTAGCTTTCTGCCTTCCACGGTTAGACCACGAAGATTCTCGGTCGAGATTACCGGATGGGCGAACTCACCGTCGGGAAATAGAGTATTGGCGCCGCCACCGAGCAGGAACGGCTGCACGCCGCGTTCGTGGAGACTACGAAGAATGGAGCGAAGCTCATCGGCGCTCGCGGGCGCGTAAAACTCACGTGCCACTCCGCCTATTCTGAACGAGGTTCTCGCTGCCAGGCAAACCCCAGTCTGGGTCACGACCACGGGTCAGTTCCTTTGGATTGATGAGTGTCGACGTTGAGTGACTCTAAACAGTACCACCGACCAGCCGGGCATAATTCATTGCAAGGTCGGTGATATCACCTGCCCCCATGAAAATCACAGCGTCACCATCTCTCGCAATACTGCCCAACGTGGAGAGGACGTCCGAGAAGCAAGGGGAGTAGATCGTTGGCGACGATGGCCTGCAGTCATTCACGGCGCGAACAAGCGAGTCGGACTGCACCATGCGGGCGTCGTCCTCCTTGTCTCGTGCCCGGTAGACCTCGGTCACGATCGTCTTGTCGAAGCGAGCCAGCACGTCGGCAAACTGCTCACGGAAGAACTTGAGCCGCGAATGCTGATGCGGCTGAAAGACGGCTATCAGACGACGGCCGCGCAGGCTCTCACGTGCGGCACGGAGCACGGCCAAGATCTCCGTTGGGTGGTGTGCGTAGTCATCCACGACAAGGACAGGCCCACGAGTCAGGATTTCAAACCTGCGGCGGACTCCAGAGAAACCTTCAAGGATCTGGGCCACCGTCTCCAGGGGAACGCCCGCCCGCCGGCAGACGGCTACAGTTGCCAGACAATTTAGCACATTGTGCACGCCGGGAACTCGCAGGCGGAAACGAGCCTGCTCGCCATCGTTCGAAACGACATGAAATCGCGTGCCTGCCCCTTCGGGAGTGATGCTCTCGGCCCACCAGTCTGCCGCGCCCGGCCGCAAACCAAACGTACCCACCTTGGAGCGGCAAAACTCGCTCAGATAGTTCGAGTTCGGGTCCTCTCGGTTCACGACAAGGTAGCCATCTTCGGGAAGGATCGAGACAAAGTCGGCAAAGGCGTTCTGGATGTCTTTCAAGGAGTCAAAATAGTCGAGGTGGTCCTCCTCGATATTGGTGACAACGCTGATCTTGGGCCTCAAATTGAGGAAGCTGCGATCGAACTCGCAGGCTTCTGCCACAAAGTGTGGGCCCCTGCCCCAACGCGAACTCCCCCCAAGGGCTGGGTAGTCGCCGCCGATCAAGAAGGTTGGGTCAAGCCCAGCAGTTTTTAGCACGAGCGAGATCATGGCCGTCGTGGTTGTCTTGCCGTGGGTGCCGGCCACAGCGATGCCGGCCTTCTCGGCCATGAGCATCCCGAGAAGTTGCGCATACTTCACAACGGGAATCCTCAACGACTTGGCTTCCCTGACCTCGGGATTCGTCTCGCTCACAGCAGCGGATATGAGCACCATCTTGGTATCGCCATCGACGTTCACGCTCGAATGCCCCACCCGGCAGTCGATGCCGCATCCGCGGAACACGTCCAGAACGGGGCTGTCCAGCATCTCCGAGCCCGTAATGCGTATACCACGCTGGTGTAGGAGGTGCACCATACCTCTCACACCCGTCCCGGCAACGCCGATGACGTGGACACGACCTCTGGAAAACGACGTTGCGTCGGATTCGAGGGATAAAATGGGGTCCCGCATGGACGCAGGAATCATTTTCTCAGCCTGCATCACTTTCCTCTCTCTACACTTCCACAAACCGAGTCTCGCTCGATTTGTACGATATGGAACCAGAAATAGATCGCCTTCTCCAGCAAATTCAAAAAGCCGGTCGCCCCCTCACCAGGGAGCTTCGCTCACTTCCTGAGCGATCTTTCGGGCTTTATCGAGTTGCTTGGACTGTCGAAGAGATTTCCGCCTGGAATCCGTCGGGCCCCGGGCAGAATTCCCCTCAACGGTGCTATCGACATCTCGAGGAGTGTCCTTGAGGATTTCTTTACAAATTGGAACACGGATTTTCAGGACCATGCCTGCCTGCACGATATCGCCCTGGCCGGCCTTGAAAATGCTCAAATTGGCCTCACGAATTTCGCCAAAGCGAGAGCCTGATCCCAGTTTTTCTTGAGCAATTTTCCAAAGGTTGTCGCCGCTTCGCACCTTGTATTCCAGCTCCTCGTACTGCGGCCCGGCAGGGGGTTGTTCCACGAGGTGCTGCAACTCAACAACCCTTTCCTGCTCCGGCGGCTCCGGGGCGTCCGCCACAGAGGGCTCGCTGAGGACATCTCCCTCGGCAGTTTCTTCGGAGGGGGCAGGTAGCTCGGAGAAATTGGCCAGGTCGTCAGCCTCGGGATTGCCCGCTTCGAAGTTGGGGAGCTCCTGCGAGAGATCCACTGGCGAACGCGCAGGCGGGGAATGAAGGATGATTTGAGCCAGGCTCACGTCGGACGCCAGGATGCTGTCAACGGGCGAGGTGAGACCGTTGTCAGCCTCCGCCGACGAAGAAACAGACTCGGCCTTGAGCCAGCGGCTCAATTCCGGATAGCGGGCATGATAGGCATAAATAGCCCCAAAAGCGGCAAGAATCAGGAGGAAAAGGCGAAAGCCGGCGGACATTGTTGTTTCAGTTCCACTGCCAGGTTGAGAATGGCGTCGGCCGCATCGGGCCGAGCAAGAGCTTGAATGCTCTTCCTCATGGCCTCGAGTCGCTCGGGCGCAAAGAGAACGTCCTTCAACACACGGAGGAGGCTCTCCGACGTGAGGTGGTCTTCGTCAATGAGGACCGCTCCACCAGAACGAACGAACGCCTCTGCGTTCCTCAGCTGGTGCTGGTCCCTGTGGTGCGGATACGGAACGAGCACCGAGGGGATGCCGAGCACGGCAATTTCGGAGAGCGTCGTCCCACCAGCTCGTCCCACCACAAGATCGCTGCAAGCCATGAGCCGTGGTAGGTCTGGAGTGAAGGCGTGCACATCGGCCCGCCACCCTGTTTTCCGGTAAGCCTCCAACATGCCATCCTTATCGGCATCACCGGCCACATGAATCCAATAAATATTTTCGCGGAACTCAAGCAGCCGTGGAAGCGCGTCCTGGACGGCTCGGTTGATGGCTCCGGCGCCCTGGCTCCCGCCCACCACGAGCACGGTCTTCACCTGCGCGGAGGAGACCGGTCTGGCTGCTTGAACCGCCTCTATGACCTCTCGACGCAGCGGGTTCCCCGTCACGATCTGCCGTGATGCGAATCGAAGTGACGTTGTCTCGAAGGAGCACGCTACAGCACTCGCAAGCGGAGCGAGGAGCCGGTTCACTCGACCGACCACGGCATTTTGTTCCAGGAGGACGACCGGAATTCCGAGAATCCTCGCAGCCAGGATTCCTGGCAGTGAAGCGTAGCCACCGAGCCCGAAAGCAACGTCGAAACCACGCGCCAGTTCACGTCGAATCATGGGTTCGGCCTCGGCGCATTCGAGCGAGTACCGCAGCCAACCTGCCGCACCCGAGGGAGCCCCGATCCGGAGCGGCACGGTCTCCAGCCCACGTCCAGCAAACACTTTCTCCTCGACCGCTCTCGAAGTGCGGAAGAAGACTGCTCGGCTCCCTGGAAATCGTTCCCTGGCCCGCTCGGCAATCGAAATTCCAGGGAATAGATGCCCGCCCGAGCCCCCGCCGAAGAACGCTAGCGCGTGCAGCCCATCCGCCGAGCCCGCTGTCATGCGGAGGCCCCGTTCGCGACCCCCACGGCCAGATCGGTCTCCTCCATCCGACTCACTCGCTCGATCGAAAGTAGCAGGCCGACTTGCGCCATGGCCATGCAAAGCCCAGATCCACCGTGGGTGAGAAATGGGAGCGCAATACCCTTGGTTGGCATGCTGGCGGTGACAACGGCAATGTTCAAGACAGCTTGAAAACTGAGCGAGAGCACGATCCCGGACGCCACGAGAAAGCCAAAGAGGCTGCGTGTCTTCCATACGATCCCAACCCCACTCCACAGGAGTACGACGAAGAGGAGCAGGATCGCAAGGCACCCGACAAATCCAAGCTCCTCGCCGAGGATCGCAAAAATGAAGTCCGTGTGCGGCTCCGGCAGGAACTGAAGCTTCTGCCCGCTAGCCCCGAGCCCCTGCCCCCAGAGCCCGCCAGCCCCCAGCGCCGTGAGCGAGTGCTTCACTTGATAGACCTTCTCGGGATCCAGGAAGCCGAGCAATCGTCCACGGATCATCTCCCATCGCAGGTGGACGAAGACTGCGATGAGCGGAGCGAAAATAGCAGCACTCAGGAGCAAGAAAAGCGCTCGAATGCCGCTCAGAAAGAGCACAAAGACCGATAGCCCGAGGATGAACATCGACGTCCCGAGGTCGGGCTCAACAAGGACCAGAAGGAACACGGGCAGCAAGGCAGCGCAGATAACGAGAAAGCTCTTGAAGGACCGCACCCTGCGAGTCGGATCCTTCGACATGAAGCCCGCCACGAAGACAACGACAGCAAGCTTGGCGAGCTCGGATGGCTGGAAACCGATGCCGGGCCCGAGCGGCAACCACCGGCGTGAATCGTTGACGTTTCGTCCAACCTGAGGAATCAGGACGATTCCGAGGAGCACCGTGCTCAAGAGGAGCAGCTGCCAGTAGTGCCGTTCAAGAAAGCGGTAGTCGATTTGCCGGAAAAGGATGCAGGCGAGCGTGGCGATTGGAAGCCAGGCGAGTTGCCGACGCAGGAAGTACGAGGAGTCGCCTTCCACCGACCAGTGAAAGGCGCTCGAGCTGAAGACCATCACCGTGCCAATCGAGATCAGGAGAAAGACACAGGTGATGAAGATGTCGTGTGGCTTGATGAGTTCTGTCAGCGTAAAGCTGGAAGAGCGAGCTGTCATGGTCAGTGGTGCCTCAAGTTGGCCGGCAGGCAAATGCCCAAAGCGACGCCAGCGCAAACACAGCGCCAGCCAACCAAAATCGCGCTGTCACCTTCGTCTCGGGCCAGCCCTTGAACTGAAAATGGTGGTGCAGCGGCGCGCAGAGGAAGATCCGCTTCTTGCGCAGCCTGTAGGAAGTGACCTGCAGTATCACGCTCCCCGCCTCCGCCACCAGTACGCCGCCAACAAGGATGAGCAACGTTTCCTGCTTCAAGAGGATCGCCACGAGGCCCAGGGCTCCACCCAGCGGCAAGGCGCCCGTGTCTCCCATGAAGATTCGGGCTGGATGGCAGTTAAACCAGAGGAAGCCGAAGCCGCCGCCGATCAACGCACCAAGGAAAACGGTCAGCTCCATCGTGCCAGCCACATGCGGCACACCGAGCTGCGCGCTCAACTCGGGCTGACCCACGACGTACGCAACCAGCGCGAACGCAGTCGCCACCAGCAAGCACGTGCCGGTCGCGAGGCCGTCGAGGCCGTCGGCCAC
>SXIK01000074.1 GCA_005772855.1 Planctomycetia bacterium
CTGGATCCATCGCTCCCGTCATTGGATTTCACGGGCTGCGAGTCCCCGGGTGGGGGAGTCTCGACTTTCTTCATCTTACGCACCGGCTGCCTCGCTCTTCGCGGCCGCGGCGAGCTGCTCGATCTTGGCACCGTGCGAGTTCAGCGCCTCGCGGGTTGAGTCTATGAGTAGGTGTGCGTAGTGGCGCCTGGTCGTTTCCACTCGCTTGTGACCCAGGACTTTGGAAACGATCTCGAGACGCGTCCCCGAGTTGATGAGCCAGGTGCCGAGCGAACGGCGCAGATCATGGATACGGAGGTCATCGATCTTGGCGCTCTTCAAGATCCGTTCCCACGGCCGCTTGATGTCCCGCAAGTGATCGCCCTTCTTGCCGCCAGGGAAAACGTACTCGTTCTCCTCTTCCTTCGGGAGCGACTCAAGGACTTGTTTCGCGATCGGCGAGAGCGCCACCGCATGCGGCTCGCCCTTCTTCGTCGTCGGGATCTCGATCATGTCGTTCTCGAGCTGGACCTGGCTCCACTTCATGCCGAGGATCTCAGACAAACGGCACCCCGTGAAGATCAGGCACTTGATTGCCCCGGCTGCCCACGGGTTCCGCTCCGTGTCGAGCGCGGCCATGAGCCGTCCCGTCTCCTCCTGCGAGAGCGCCCGCGTCCTTGGCTCCTCCTGGTATCGCTCAACGAATGCGGCAGGGTTCACCGTCTCGGGTGGAAGGGTCAGACTCTTACGTCCCCAGGTGAAGAGTGCGGATAGCAAGGCGACGACGCGATTGCCCTCGTATGGCGTGTCGCTCAGATTCGCGTGGAGAGCCTGCGCAACTTCTGGCGTGACGGACGCGATCGACTTCGCTCCAAGCTTCGGCTCGATCGACGCCTTGTAGCGGTACTCGTCCTTCTTCCAGCTCTTCTTCTTGGTGAACTTCTCGCTTTTCGCGTAGAGCTTCCAGAGTTCGCCGACGGTCAGTCCCTTGGCCTTCTCGCGCCGAAGCTCTTCTCCGGGATCCTTGCCATCCTCGATCTGCCCAATCCACTTCTTGGCCTTGCTGCGCGCCTGGTCAGAAGTGTTGACACCGAAGTCGCCAAGGACGGTCAGCCGCTTCACGCCGCGAACTCGGTACGAGAGAACGAAGCTCTTTCGGCCCTCGGGGTAAACGCGGCAACCAAAGCCTCGCAGCTCGCTGTCCCACAAGACACACCGCGGCGAGATCGTGACACCATCCTTGACCTGCGTCTTGCCCGTGTACCTGAGCTTCTTGATCTCTTCCTGCGTGAGCTTCTTGGCTTTCATTTCTGGCCTTCTGATTTTTTCTGACTGGGTTTCCTGCGAGTCACCTGGTTTGTGCGAGTCACCACCAAGTCACCAGGGTATACCGTAGAATGGCGTCAGTCAACAGTGGAAAAAATGGCTTAATCCGCTGTGGTTGCGCACCTTGCCGTAGTTTAGCGACCGTTCGGCGGGCCTCATTTTTCCCACTGGGGGTCAGAAGGTCGTTGGTTCGAATCCCTCCGGCCCGACCAAATCTAAAGCCCGTCGCAGCGAAGAGTTGCGGTGGGCTTTTTCTTTTGCGTCCCGGAGCAAAAGAGCCAAAGGCACTCGCGGCTCTTGAAAACCGCCGTCGAAGCCGTCGAACCACGCGTTGTTCGGGCCGTCGGCGTAGGACGTAGACGACCAGTACGCTGACGACAACGCGCCAAACACCCGATCGATCGACAGATTGAAGCGCTTGTAGTCCGCGATGCTCGGAAGCTCCCGCACATTCGGCAGCCGCCAGTCGTCGTGGTCGGCGAAGTTCAGGTTCTCGCAGTAAGCCAGGGCGCCGCACCAATTAGCGGATTCCTGATCCGTCGACTTCCCATCCCCGTTCACATCCGCCGTGTTCTTCTGCCACATGAGCCCCGTGCAGTTGTCCGTCACCGTGCCGTCGTCGTTGTCGATGAAGCGGCCCTCCGAGGCACAGCCCCACCAGCTTCGTCGGGCTCCCAAGGAACAAGTGCCAGAGGATCGTCACCGCGTCCGACAGCTCTACTTTCCCGTCCGCGTTCACGTCGCCGTTCTTGCTGGCGCATTCCTTGGCCTGGCCGCCTCCGGCCCCGGCCACCGCCGGGCCGCCGTCGAACATCCGCCCCACCGCCACGCCGAAGCATACCAGGAGCAAGGGCCCAATAGCCTTTTTCATGGCACAAGCTCCTTTCAAGGGAAACTGTAGAGAGAAACAAGGGCCCTACAGGGAGCGGGCACACAACCAATGGACAATCAAACCCGAGATACCCTTGGTCACCCATCGTCAACCTGCGGTGACCCGAGCATCAAGGTTTGCTCTTGGCACAACCCTCCTTTCCCACGCCGAGGCGCTTCCTCGTCAGGCTGAAAAAAGAACGCGAAAAAATCGCGAACCTCCTGGAGTCCATTGAAACGATCCATGCTCCTCGAGTCGGATAGCTGCCGCCCTTAACGCCTCGAGCCTGGTCGCTATCCGCGCGTCTCGGGGTAGCTTCGAGTCCGGGAGCGTGGATAAACTTCAGACTATCGGGGACCGTGCTCCGCTGCGACGCGGGGAGGCGCCCCGAGGCGTTACAGAGGGTTATTACCATGAAGCGAGTCGTTGTACTCGGGGCCATGCTTGTCGTGGGGTTCGCCCTGGGTGTTGTCTTTGTCGGTGCGCCGATCGCAGTAAGAGCGGGCGGCGGCCAGGGCGGCGTTGTGGAGTGCACCGCGAAAAACGGTGACGTGAACGGGGACGGATTGGTCCAACTGTCGGACGCAGTGACGATCCTCAGCTACCTTTTCCTGGGGAATCCCACGAAGCTGGTGGGGCTGTGTGCGCCGACGCCCCCTTCGGGCCTTCCGGATTCAGGCCAGACTACGTGCTATGCTGAAAACGGCTCGGAGATCCCCTGCGACAGCGTGACCTGCCTGCGCCAGGACGGCTTCTACGCGACGGGGTGCTCCCCGGAGGGCCGCTTCATCGACAACGACGACGGCACGGTGACCGACAACTGCACCGGGCTCATGTGGCAAAAGGATACCGGGAACGATGGGAATGCGTTGCCCTGGTGTGCCGCCCTGGCCTACTGCGACAACTTGAGCTTGGGCGGCGGCTTGGTAGCTTGGGACGACTGGCGGCTCCCGAACGTGCGGGAGCTCCAGAGCATCGTGGACTACGGGCGATTCAAGCCGTCGATCGATCCGGTGTTCGACGCGTTGCCGTCTTTTTACTGGTCGTCCACGTCCAATGCAGGCTTCCCCGACGTTACGTGGCTCGTCCAGTTCGGCTACGGCTCTATTATCTACGACGACAAGGACGTCAACAACGGCCATGTCCGTGCCGTGCGTGGTGGACCCTGATCCTTTGATGCTTTGCATCATTTGACTCTCTGTGTTCGGGAAGCAATACCTGCGCGGGCTGACTGGAGTTGCCCGGTCTGCTACTCCTTGCACGCCGGGTTCATGTACACCTCGTAGGGGGACGGCTTGCCCTCGTCGATGAGCGCTCGGATCATCTCGTAGCAGTCCTGCTGTGCCTGTGCGGTCGGCTTCAGCGTCGCCATCCACTGGAACTGGTGGGTGCTCATGCCGGCGAGCGACTCCGGGTACGACGCCTGCCCCCTCACCGTGTGGCACCCATTGCAGGTCGAGTCCTGGCACTCGTCCTTCGGTCCCCAGGGGTTGCCGCACTTGTGGCTCTCCGGCCCTTCCGTGTCGGTGCAGAGGACGAAGTTGCGCCAGACGCCTTGAATGTCGGCCGGCATGTCGTTGCGGTGTCCCGTGCCGCAGGCCGTATTGTAGCGGTCCGTCAGCGGCCGTCCCCCCTTGTCCAGGACGTCGCCCTGCGGCGGCGGTACGAAGAAGGTGGCCCAGAGCCACGAGCCGGTGCCGGCCAACTCTCCCGGCGGGTCCTTGGTGTTCAGGTGCAAGCCGACGAGGTACTCCCGCTCCTTGCCGGGAGGCTGGTAGCTGTAGTAGTCGTCCGGGTCGGCCGATGCCGGCAAGTAGGAGAGACCTCGCCAGAAGGTCTTCATGACCATGGCGTCCCGTGGAAAGGAGGTCATCCAGTGGCCGAGGCCGCTATTGCAGCCGAGGAAGTTCTGCGTCGGCACGCAGGGAATGTTGTAGTGGACCGTGAAACGGAAGTGCAGAAAAGCCGGAAGATTGAAGAGAATCGCCTTCTCGCCCACGGGCCGCTCCGGCGGCTGCTTCGTCTCGTTGAGGCCCACCGGGTTGAACATGGCGCTCCGGGGCGCCCAGTGCTCCCACTTCGGTAGCCCCGAGCTCACGTGCTCCCGGGTCACCTCCGCGAGACGGCACCAGGCCAGCTCGCGGGAGCCGAGCTGGCCGAGCTGCTCGCAGGGACTCTTCGCGAGCAAGTCGGTCCCGGACCAGAGCGGAGGCTCGGGAGCCTTCAGCTTCGTCCCGGGACCTGGCCCTTGAGGGTCCGGACCCGGTCCGTTGGGAAACGGCGCGAGGTCGGTCGCCGAGCCGCACGGAAACATTGCAACGCCATTGTCCAGAGGACGCGCCTCGACTTCGACATCCTCGCACGGCAGGTCATTGTCGCAGGGTCCGCCCCCGCCGCCTGCGCGTGGGTCGCCCCCAGCGAGCTCGATGTCAATGCGACGCGCGAGTTGCTTGAGCCATCGCGCGAAGTCCTCGTCGCCGTCGGGGGAGCCGTGAAAGCCGAGTGGCGGCGGACTGAAGTAGTCGAACCCGATGAGTCGGGGACCTCTCGACCCGCGGCTCAAGAGCGGTGGAAAGATGCGCAGCTCGAGGTGGTGAGTTGCCAATGAGCTCCAGCGAGCCCGATCGAAGCGCAGGAGGAGGCCGGCCGGTCGTCTACCGGCGGGCGCGAGCGGCTCCGATGTGCCCGCCAACAGAACATCAGCCGAAACCTCGAAGCGTGGGCAGCTTTCCGTATGAGCACCGGTGGGATCGGCGGCCAGCGTGATACCCCGCTCGTTGCGGTAGGTCAGCTCGCTGTCCGGGTCAGACGACAACCCGTCGTCCACGCGAATCGACTCGAAGAGGAGCGGACACTTGCGCCCTGATGTCGGGACTGCGCCGATGCGCAGGTGGAGGTTGTCAGCCGTCGAGCGCGGCAAAACCTCGGTGGGTGTGTCGCCGAAGAGCACCGTCAGTCGCTGCGGGTCCGCAGTCGAGCCGCGCAGCCGGAAAATCACCACGTCGCCTTCACGGAGGATGTCGGTCGCGCCGATCGGGGCGCCGTCCGCGAGCGTGAGTGCTTCCCAAATCGGCGCCGACGGAATCCCGCAGGGATAGCTGGAGCCCGGGGACTGCCCGGGCTTGGGGTAGGGAGGCGGAATCGGTCTCCCACCAAGGAACAGGCTTTGAAAGAGAAAGACGGCATCGCTCAGGTCGCCAATGTCATCGTCGTTGGTGTCGCCGGCCTCCGGGCACTCGAGCGGCAAACCTCCAAGGAAGAGCCGCGAAAGGATAAAGATCCCGTCGGACAGATCGACGAGATTGTCGCTGTTGGCGTCGCCGCGAATAAAGGAACGTCCCGCGAAGACGATGGCGTTCGCGAGGACGACCGTTCGATGCCCGGTCTCGAGGACGATGTCGCCGCTCTGCGGCGCCAGATTCCGCGCGGCGCCGAAGGGAGGAACGTGCAGCTTGAGTGACGTGGACGTCCGCTCGAGGATCCGTGCCGGTTGCCCGGCGACAGTGGCCGCGGTGACGAAGTTGAGATGGGTCCCTCTCAGAGTCAGCTCGGTGTCGCCGTTTGCTGGCACGGCGAAGTCCGTGGGGAAACAATCGATGCCGGGAGCTGGCTCCGCGTCCTCGGTGAGCGTGGCACGACGAAAGCGAGCCGAGGTGGCCAGGGCGGGCGCTTTCGAGGACTGGGCCATGCCGTACTTGAGGCGATTGCCCTCCAGGTCGCTGCCGGAGATGTCGACCGAATGGTGCTTGGTGAAGCCGACCGGGGACTCGTGGTATGTCGTGATCGTGTTGCCGCGACGCTCGATCTTCAGAAGGAGGGGCAGGCTCACGATCACCGCTGGCGCTCCCTGCTCGCTGGCTGTCGTAGCGCCGGGCTCGAGGCGCGCTGCGGAGCGAAGCTCATACATGCCAGGAGGGCCCGGCGTCACCAGGATCCGCACATGTGCCGAGGACGGGTCGCGCTCGTCGCGCCGCACCATGAGCCCGGCCGCCCCGGAGGGCTCGATCGACTCGAGCAGGGCGAGCAGGGTGACGTCACCGTCGCCGGGTTGTGTGAGAAATCGAAAAGAGTCGATCATCCCGCCGAAGCCGGCACCGGCACTGCAGAGCTCGTAATCGGAGCCTCCGCCATCGGCCAGTGGGCGCGATGCTCCCGGGGTGTCGAGGCCAACATCGACCCCTGCCCATGGCAGAGCCGGATCGCTCTGGAAGCAGGGCCCGGCCTGGGCGCAGAGGCCGCAGGCAAGGCTCAGGAAAGTAACAACGACGAAGAACGGGGCGAGCGCCAGCGATTCACGGCACTGCGGGAATGTAGACCAGATTGCAGAGTTCAATAGTTTCTTTTTGCGCGATTCATAGTGACCCTGTGCGAGTGTCGCCGGGACGAACAACAAACGGAAAATGGCGGGAGTGAGGTAACGCCTGCCTCGGCCGAGCCGGGTCCAGGAGTCGAGGGCATGGTATCGCGTCCTGGCTCGGGCCGCCAGGACTGCGAGCAGGCCAAGGCACTGGCGATTGCGGTTCCGCTTGACGCTTGTGGCTGCCTGGTGGAGAGCGAGATTGGATTTTGGGTACAGATTCTCGCTCGAGCTTGACCCGGAATTGTTCTTCGGGGTCAGCCTGCAGCTCACCGAGCCTGGCGCTCGTACTCGAAAGTGAAGAGCGTGAGCGCCTCGGAGGCATCGCGACGGACATTAACAGCAAGGGCCTCGTTGCTGGGTATTTGTTCGGAGTGGAGGGCCCACCCGTTGCCGCGCGATGGGATAGCAACCAGAACGGTCAATTGCCCGAGTTGGTCGCGGAGAATGGCAAGGTCACTGAGCCCATCAGAGTGAAGAACCTCGGTCAGATCCTGGCGTACGGAGCGGTCGGGGCCTCGTACATCTGGCAACTCTACGGCGACGGGCTCGTCGTCCATCTCGCTGACCTTACTGACGGGCCTGACAGTTGGAGGGATCTCTATTCCGCAGACATCAAGGATGCAGGAGTGATGGTTGGCACTTGAAACCTTGGCGGAGTCCGGCGAGCCTTTGTCACGACGCCAACGGAGAGGTTTGGAAGGAGAACGCATGCGGAAGGACTTCGTCACGGCGGCGGTTCTGGGGACTGGCTCTGCCTTGGGTGTTCTGGCCATTTGCGTTCCCATCCCGGTGAAAGCTGGAGTTGGTGGAGGCGGCGCGGTATTCCGCGGACGACGTTAACGGCGATGGCGATATGGACATATCGGAAGCGGTATCTGTTCGTCCGCCTGTTCAAGGGTGGGCCTGAGCCTGCGCCGGCACCAGGCCCAGGAGGTGAACTCTCCGTTCTTCTCCCGTTCAGCGCCCCGGAACGCCGACCGGGGCCTGTGCACAGTCGAGCTCGTCGGGGGTGTCGTCGACCTGCGGATGACCCGGCTCGTAACCCGGAGGAGCCGGGTCTCCGAGGAACAGGAAGCCGAGGAGCCGGACCGGGTCCGAAATGTCGACCTTTCCGTCGTCGTTGGCGTCGGCGGCGTCGCTGCACGACGGAGCAGTCGCCCCAAGGAAGAGGTAGCTCAGGACGTTGACCGCGTCGGAAAGGTCCAGCTTCCCGTCCGAATTGCTGTCGCCTCGATAGAAGATGGCCGACAGACATTGCAGCGTCTGCACTCCGATGTAGCCCTGCGCCGGGGCGAGACCGGAGAGGCTCGCGGTGACCGTCAGGAACTGACCCTTCACAAACGGTCCCGGAAAGGTCGCCTCGCCGGTCGCGGAGGTGTACCGAAGCGCGAAGAGGTCCAGATCGTCCGTGAGCGTCACCGCAGATCCTGGAACGGGCACTCCTCCAGCCGTCACACTGACCTTGACTGTGTCGTTCGGGTTGATGCACGGGACGTAGTCGATTGCGAGCCGCTCGGGGGTGCCCGTCCACACGGACATCTCCGGGCAGCCGAGCAGGTTCAGGGAGAAATTGACCCACCTCGCGTACTTGTCTCCCAGGAGGGACGCCTTGGAGTTGTGCGCCCACCCGATGTGCCTCAGCACCCGGAGCCTGTCCCAGAAGATCATCTCGAAAGCATGGCCGGTGCCGATCCAGCTGACCGTCGTGTTGCCCACGTAGGCCACCGCGCCACCGACATTGGAAGTGAGCAACGCCTTCGAGAGGGAATTTGACTCGGTGAAGCGGTTCGTGAGGCAGGAGTCAGCGTAGATGACGCCACACTGCTTCCCGTTCGTGAACTTCAAGATGTCATCGACGCTCAGGCCGCAGCAGCCCGTCCACCAGCCGTGTCCGCTGAGGCTCGTGATGTTCTGGCCCGCGCTCAGGGGGGCCAGAAGCGACGTGGCCGTCAAGCCCTGGAGGTCCGGCTGAGGAAAGCCAGGCGTGTCCTCGTAGTCTTCGTGGAAACGCGATCGAAGGTCGATCTCGGGATACTGATTCTCGAAGAGAGTCTTCACTGCCTCTTTTTCGAGGACGGAGCCATCGGGGCCCAGATAGTCGAAGAAGTAGGACTCGGGATGTACCTGCGCAGCAGCGGAACCCAGGACTCGCACGAACTCCGTGGGGATCGCAAAGTTGGGTGGACCGCTCACGGACTGATAGTCCGGTCCCGTCGCGTAGAAATAGCCGAGCGGGCCCGGCAGGGGGAAGAACTCGGGGACTCTCCAGAAGTTGAAGGGATCGTCGTATGCGATCAGGTCGAACTTCCAGGCCTGGGCTCCTGGCGGTCCCGCGAAGTGGCACCGTGCCTCCGCGGACCCGGTGCTGCTGAAGTAGGTGTTCACCTCGGGGGGATTCTTGTCTCCCACTGCTACGGCCGGGGGGTTCCACTAGTTCGAAGAGGAGAGCAGGAGGCGCCTGCCGAAGTCCGGAGCCAGCCCCTCGTACTTCTCGTACGCGAGGAGCTTGTTGACCCACTCGCGCGCACCCGAAGAGTTCTCCGTGGGGACGCGTCCCACCGAGAGCGTGGGCCAGAAATCGACGCCATCCACGTTCTCGTCTCCTGAGAACTCTCCGTAGATGCCATCCCCGTCTTGATCCCAGTCGTGGAGACCCGGCTGATCGTAGAGCGGCGACTGGATGCTGGCGTAGTAGAGATCGGTCGGGATGTTGTTGGTCATCGAGACCGTGTAAAGGGCGGAGGGAGGCGAGCTCGTCGAGGGACCAAAGAGGCGAATCAAGCTCGAGACCTTGGAGGTGGAGGTCGCGTAGCTATCGTCCTTCGAGAAGGTCCAGCCTGGGTTCTGGGCGCTCGGATTGACTTTGCAGGAGTAGAACGTGTTGGTGTCAGCATCCAGGATCCTGTTCTCGCAAAAGAGGCCGGACGCAAGCTCGCTGCTCTGCACGTGAAAGTAGTGTCCGGCCGTGTTTGCATAGGCTTGATAGTTTCCTGGCTTGGGGTTGCTCTGGACGGGGAGCGTGTACCCCCCGCCCAGCTCGGGTACCACCCTGCGCACAGGAATGACCCGGGAATCACCGCCGAGCAACACCCAGTGGGTGCCGAACTTCCTGTGCGCAAGCTGCAGGAAATTTCTCAGAACCTCCTGTAAATCCCGCGCCTGCTTGACGCCGACCGCCCCATAGCGCCCGTTCACGATGTCGGTCACTGTGACGACGGCGGCCTTCATGCCCTTCTGACGCTTCCACTGGGCGAGGCGCTCGAACTCGGCGGGCATGTCACCAATGCCGAGCGGGGGGCCCTGCGGAGTCTTGTCCTCGTTCCATCGCCGATCGTCCGTGATGATCAGGTACCAGGCGTCGAGGACGTCGGGAGGACGGTAGGAGGAGGTCGGGGGAGGCACGAGGTCTCGATTGGCGATCAGCTGTCGCACGGATTCCCGCTCCATGGAGATCGCATAGTCCTCGCTGGGGCCCGTCGGCAGGGTGCCACCCTCGTGATACAGGACGACGCTCGCGTCTTCCACGAGCGAGATCGACCCGTCCACGGGCGACCAGCTCACGGGGCAGATCTTGAGCGTCACGACCTGAAGTCCGCCAACCTCAGCCGTGCTCTCGACGGATACCCCCTGCGGCGGCCAGACGCCCGCGGCGAGCACCGAGGGGTGCATCGGCTCTGCGATCGGGGGCGGGGGAAATGTAGACGGGGCCGTCCGGGCCCATCGTGGACAGCGGCGGCCGGGGCACACGGCCTGCCGCTTGCCCGGGCTGCGGGCTCTGCCGCCACTCCACAAGGCCAGGGCTCGTGGCCCGCACCGTGAGCGAGGCACCCTTGATTCTGGCCCCTGACGGAATCGCCAGCTGGCGCAAGATGCACGGCAGGACCGGAAAGCCAACGTGCGCCGTCGGATCCGACACGGCGCCCTTCAAGGTCACCCGCGTGGAGGGACGGGCGTCCGGAGCCATCTCGACCTCCTCGAGGCTCAGATCCGAAGCGCGGAATGTCTCGACAAGGGAGGTCCTGGGCCCGGTCGCCAGAACTGCCTCGACGGCCCCCGGCAAGCGCGCGACGGGCGGCCCGGCCGGCAAGGAGACTTCCACGTCGTGAAGGCCCGCCGGCAGCGCGGGGCAAACGCCACGGATTCTCCGCGAGTCGAGGATCACCCCGGAGCTCAGCGGCATCCCGCCGACGCGAGCGGTCAGGTCGGAGGTGAAGCCATCGCCCGTGATCGTGATGGTGTCACCGCCTCCCGCTGCCACGATCGAGGGGCTCACTCTCCGTGGCGTCACGAAGGAGGGGTGAAGGCAGGGCCCCGCAGTGATGAACGGAATGGCGAAGGTGCCATGATCGCAGGTCCCGTCGCCGTTCGCTCCCGTTGCCAGCGTGAGATAGCGGGCTGTGGCCGGGATCTCGAGCGGCTCCAGGAAGGCTCCGCTGCCTCCGCTGAGCTGAGCGCTCCGGACGGTGAGGACGCCCGTCGCGTCGCTCGAGAGTATGGCGTAGAGGTTGACGTCTCCGGCAGCACAGTCGTCCAGGCCCCAGAAAGCCGAGAAGCAGCCGACGCTGCTGGCCCCGTGGCGCTTCCGCAGCGCGGCGAGGTCGTACGTGATGCCTGCCGCAGCGTGGATTCCCACCGCGGAGGCGAAGCCCTCACGCCCGCCCACGCGCACGGGGAGCGTTGAAACTCCGCCGTTTCGATCGCGCAGGATGTAGTTCCAGCTTCCACCTCCACTTGTTCCCCCGGCTGCGGTCGCACCGCTGTCGCCGAACGCGAACTGGAACGTGACCCCGCTCCTCGTGATGGCCTGGGGCAGTACGCCCCCGGGGATCGGGGTGCCCGTGATGAAGAAGACCGAGTCCACGTACTCCGAGGCTCCCGGCGACGGGTTGCGGCCATCCCCCGCGGGGTCTGTCTCGAGGAGGGGCCCGTCGATGGTGTTCGTCGTGAAGCGCCCGTTGCGTGGGTCGATGCCAGTGTTCTCGGCCGGCGCGTTTCCCGAGCCATCGCCGCCGGCCGTGACGTCGCCGAGGTCGATGGGGCCTGCTGCGGAGGCGCGGCCAGGAAGTAGAAGCAACAGGAGCAACAAGGAGCCGAGGTGGCGGAAGGCAGTTGTCATGTGCAGGGTGGGTTATTGGGGTGCAACCCTTCCTTGAAGGAGTCGGGGACGAACTGAGCGTGCCAAGTTTTTCCAGCCGCAAAATTGTCCTCTTTCAAGTGTATTACTCGGTGTTGAGTGCACTGGAGCCGGTCCTGGGGACGGCGCGGAGGAGAGAGGAGCCTCTCGAGAGAAGGAGCCGGATTTGGATGGCGTCCCGTATCTGTTTTCCTGCTCTGCGGTGCCTCAGCAGGTGAGGTGCTTTCCCGTGAGCACGGATCTCCTCGGACATGGATTGAAGTAGCTCGAGGCTGCGGTCGAGAGGTTCCTGCCTTTGGTCGCCGGCCTGGAAAATAGCCCGAGCTCAACGTCCTCGACGAACCACTCGAGATGCCTCGACCACTCGACGGCCCGTTGATCAAGTCCGCGCCGCCGCGATACAAACTGATCCAGGCCAAATGCGCGCACGTCGCGGGGGGGCTTGTATTGTGGGCGGGTGGGCCAGCAATCTTGTGGCCCTTCCGTGGTGGGTTGCCGAATAACTGTGGGGCAGCCTCTCCTCGAACGAGAGACCTTCTCGCGCCCGCGCGATCGAATCGTTTGATCTCGCGGGATCTGTCAGCCGGGAGCCTTGCTTCTTTCCGACTCTCATTGACAATCAAGATGCAGTTGGTCTTCCTCAAGTCCTTCTCCGGGGTTCTTACCATGAATTCTCAACTCGTGGCTCTCTTGGTCCTGGCCTTGACGCCTTCGATAGCAAATGCCAAAGAGCTTGCCTTCGGTCATGTGCTCACCCTTCGCAGCCCGAGCGGCCTCGTGGGCATCGCCCCCGGGGATATCAATGGAGATGGCCAGCTTGACCTCGTGGCCGTAAACAGCGTGGGCGATCTTGATGTGTTCTTGCAGGACTCTCTGGATCGGATGATCTGGCAGAAGATCTCGAGAAGGCTTGGCCTGCCAATGTACATGGTCCAAACGGCGGATCTGAACCATGACGGATACGCCGAGATTCTTTTTGGGGACATCTCCACGTCGGCGTACTTGATTCGAAATCAGGGTGGCGTCCTTGAGAGCAAGCCGTTTCGCCTCACCTCGACCCGGGGCGCTCGATGGGTCACTGTGGGGGACTGGAACAAGGACGGCCACCGGGATGTCGCCACCGCCGAGTACGCCCACGCCGCGGTCTCGATCCTCTCCGGTGACGGGCAGGGGGGGCTGAATCACCTCGGCTCCCACGAAATCCAGGAGCCGCACTGTTTGGAGTCGGCAGACCTGGACCGTGACGGTGATCTCGACCTCTTCGTCGGGTGGGGCGACAAGGGCATGCGCACGATGGAGGGAAACGGTAAGGGAACCTTTGCCGCTGCGAGGTTGATCCCCCAGGCGACACCGATTGGCCGCTTTGTCTTCCCTGGCGATTTCAACGAGGACGGTCGAAGCGATGTCGCGATCACCGGCCTGCGCAGCGTACCCACTGGCGTCCTCAGCGATGTGTACGTCGGCATCAACAAGGGCGACGGGACTTTTGAGCCAAGCCTTCGGGCGGAGACCCAGCAGCAGAGCATGGCCGCGGTGGGGGATTTCAACGGGGACGGCCACAGCGACCTCGCCCGCGTGTCCCTGGACTCGAGCTTGCTCTCGGTGCACCGGGGTCGTGGCGATGGAACCTTTGAACCACTGGAGCAGTTTGGGCCGGCGGGGCTATCTCCAACATTCATAGTTGCGGCCGACCTGGATGCCGACGGGCGCCAGGATATCGCCATCTCCGACTCGTCCACGGTCAGGGTTTTCTGGGGTCTTGGAGAGAAATCCATGCTCGACAGCTCCAAGCTCGTAACCGGGCATGTGGGGACGATCCCTTGCGTGGCCGATTTCGACGGTGATGGTGCCCCTGATTTTTTCTTCCCCAACTCGAAGCCGCAGGGTGTGGATCTCTACGTCGGCCCGGGCTTCCAGTCGGCCGTGGCGCCCCAGCTCACGATTCCGACGGAGATCGCGTACAGCTCAGTGCGCGCGGCCGACGTGAACGGGGACGAAATGCCGGATCTGCTGGGTGTCAGCACCAAGCCGTCGAATCTCGGGGTAGCGTTCTTGAGCAAGTCGGGAGGCGCGTTGAAGCAGGTTGCTTTCCCCGTGGGGAGCTTTCCGGGGCCGGTCGAGGTCGGTCTCATCGACGAAGGCGAAACGTTGGACGTCGCGGTTCCCTGCTTCGGATCCAACGAGATCCGGTTGTTTCTCGGACGAGGCGGAGACACTCTCGAAGCCGGGCCGGTGGTGAGTACGTTCGAAAGCCCAAAGTTCCTGCAACTCGGCGACGTGGATTCCGATGGCAAGCTCGACATGGCGGTGACCGCGGCTCTCGGCGTGGTGGTGGTGCATTTCAATAGAGGGGGCGGAGCGTTCACGGAGGCAGTGCCCGTATACCCGAGCGAGACACTGGTCAGCTTTCTGGACTTCGCGCTCGGGGACGTCACGGGGGATTCTCGTCCGGATCTTGTCCTGTCGATTGCACGCAGGACCGACCTGCTCGTGATCCCCAGCAAGGGCAACCGTGAGTTTGAATCTCCGATCCCGTTGACGTTCCTGGGCCGACCGCGATCGATCTCCCTTGCCGACCTGGACTCGGACGGACTCCTCGATCTCTCCGTGAGCCAGTTGAATTACACTTTCTCCTTCCTCTACAGCCGAGGAAAGGGGCTCTTCGAGTCTGCCCTGGAACCGCAATACGTCTTGCCCCTTGCCGCCGAGCACGAGGTTCTGGACTTGAACCAGGATGGGGCGCTTGACCTCGCCGTCTACTCCCCGGGAATCACTGCTGTGCTCACGGGTAAGTCTCCAAATACGACACCGCACAGTGACTTTCGACGAGGCGATGCCGACGTGAGCGGCAAGGTGGACTTGACGGACGCCATCGTGATTCTCCAGCACCTTTTCAAGGGTGGCGCAAGTCTGTGTGAAAAAGCAAGCGATGCCGACGACGACGGACGCTTGAGCCTCACGGATGGGCTACAAATAGTGCAGTGGCTCTTCCAGGGCGCTCAGCCGTTGGGGGCGCCGGGCCCGGAGGTCTGCGGGGAGGATCCGACCCCGGACGAGCTCAAACTTTGCGCTCCAGCTTGCCAGTGACACAGTCTCATCTCCCCTGCGAGGAGTCTGGTTTGACCGAAGTGGGCGATCTGCGAAATTGAAGACAGGTCTCTTCCATCGGGGGGGGCTCCAGGACTTTGAAGGCTGGACTTGGCGCTGAATTTCAATTGTGATAGCCAGCGTGGAGCCGTACAAGCCGTGCCGAGTTGGGTCCCCGGAAGCCCGGGTGAAGAGTTGCACCTTCGTTATTTACTGGTGACCCGTTGCACAGGAGGTATGAAAGCGGATGGGACTGGGCGGGGTCGTGTGGCGGAGCCATGTGTCAAAGTTGCCTTCCACCAGAAGCTAGTATCTTGTTCGATACGCGGTTCACAAGTTGTCTAGTGGAGCTCTCAGGTCAAGTCGCCCCTCAAGGGGCCCTTCATGGAGTACCAGTCGATGTATAGAAAACCATTGTTGATGCTGGGAGCCTCGTTGCTCCTCGTCTTTCTGAGCCGTTTGGCCAGCCACGCCCAGGGCCGCCCGCTGGTGATCGAGAGCGTTGTGCCGCTTCAATTTAAGACGGGCGACACCATCAAGATCAGAGGTACCGGCTTTGGCAACAACCCGGACAACCTTTGCGCCAAGGTGAATACCGGGAACGGTACTGCGATTCCACTCATGGCTGTTGAGGTGACCGACACGGAAGTCCTCGCAGTGGTAGGGCCGGTCCGCGACGATACCCCGGGAGTCATCGAGGTCACTCCGGGGGAAGGCGCCAGCGGCGGCGGCAATACTGACTGCGCGGGGATCCTGGGGGGGCAAAATACCTGGAGCTGGGGTCCGGTGCCGGGCCTTGCTGGAGCTGCGGGCCGACGGTCAACCCGTTCCCGACAAATCCACCGCCCAATGTGCGATGGTTCTTTGCCGATCAACAGGACAACAAGGTCTGCCTGCGGCTTCCCGTCGACTGGTGCCCTGGCGCCAAGGTGACCATCACCGGCCGCATCCTGGCCCAGAACGGCAAGGGCTACGACTTCCAGCACCAAGGGTTCACGCTCGACATCCCGAACGGCGGCTCTGCCCGGGAGTGCGCACAGCTCATCTGCTGCTTGATTCTCGAGAAGTGCAAGGCCCTCGGTGCAATCAAGCCGGGAGCCAACACCGGCACGGTTTGCTGCGACGTCGTTCCCGACCCTGCCGGCGGCGCCAAGATCTCGCTCTACATCAAGGGTGCGGACGGAACCATCTGCCCGCTCTTCATCTCGTTCCTCTCCGTCTGCGTGACTTGCCCCGCCCCCTGCGACACCAAGTGCCAGGAGCTCGGGTGCTGCCAGCCGACGGGCTGCGCCGGCGTCAAGGTGACGACGGTCCTGCCGCCGGACCAGTGCAAGGATGACGTCTACGTCACCATTCGCTCGCTGTGCAAGGGCAAGCTCATCAAGGAGTGCCGCGCGCAGTTCGATCTTCCCGGTGGCGATCCAACCAATCCGATCCTCTGCGCGGAATTCTGGACCCTTCAGGACAAGTGCCGGGCTCTGGTGCGCGCGATCCGCAAGGACTGCACGCCTTCAGGCTACGCCGTCGAGGAGCACTGCGACGAGAACCCGCCTTACTTTATCGTCAGGGATGTGACCTGCCCGGGCTCCCAGGTCGTGCTCGGGATTTCGAACGACCCGAATATCTTCAACCAGGGGGGACAGGGTCAGCCGATCCCGGACTACGAGGCGGAGATTATCGAGCCACTATGCGATGATCCGGCGGACCCAAGCGATGATCCGGTGGTGGACATCATTTTGAAGGGCACGGCGAACGGGGTGAAGATTGTTGAAGAGATGGCGAGCTCGACGGTGGCCATAGTTCTGCGCAAAGCCGGCGGCGGCACCGAGCGCGCCGAGGTGCCGACGATGCCCGGAATGACCGCAGGGGTGATCGCTGGGCTGCTCGTCGATCAGCTCCACGCGATGGGGGCCAATGCGGAGGTCATGCTCCGCGAATCCCCGACCAGGATCCGCCTCCGCGAATCCCCGACCCGCAAACTCTCGGATAACCCCGCTGCGATCCAACCCGGAGGAGGCAGTGGTGGGATCGTCGACGCCTTCGACGGCTTTGCAGGCGCAACGAACGATGAGGGCATCACGCTCGGGAACATGGGTGGTCCGGAAAGTGCCATGGGCTCGCTATTCCTCCGTGGCGACACGAATAACGACGGCAGGCTGCTAATTAACGATCCGATTTTGACACTCGGTTACTTGTTTTTCGGCAGTCAGCCTCCCACTTGCCTCGACGCCGCCGATGCCAATGATGACGGCAGTCTCGATATAAGCGATCCGGTTGGGCTTCTCGGCTACCTATTTCTGGGTAGCGCACCCCCGAAGCCGCCGGGTCCCCCGGGAGGCGGCAATACCTGTGGCGTGGACCCGACCCCCAACGATGCCTCGGAGGACCTCGGCTGCAAGATGTACACGAACTGCTGATCGGTTCACCCGATAGCTGACGGCTCACAGGCGGCGTCCTCCCCCCGGAGGGCGCCGCTTGCTTTTTTTCGGTTCGCAGGAGCGTGGGCTGGGCGCCACGTTCGAAGTAGTATTCAAGAAGAGCTGAGAGGGTTCCTGCTCCTCCGTGGCGAGAGTCGACGATTTCGCTGTCGTGGTTGAAGTCGTCAGGTCAGGGGAACAAGCCCACGCGATCAGGGTCAATGCCCCTGCGTGCTTGCGTCATCGACGCCGACGGCATTTCGCCCCGGCGACGCCGAAGAGTGCCATGACGACCATGAAACCATCCTGGAAGCTCGCTGCCTTCTTGATCGCTGCCATGGCCGCGATTAGTAAAGACAGGAAGAAATAAAATCGCCGCGGGCGGGTTCTACCAACGCACACGGCGACGTTCTATCTCGAGGGGTTACAGTTGCGGTTGACTGTGGCTGAAGTTGCTGGTTCTCACCAACGCCCGCCGCGGGTGCCGCCACCGCCGCCTCCACCGCCGCTCGACCTTTCCTTCGCGATGTTGACCGTGAGGTCGCGGCCGTCGAAGGGCTTCTTGTCCAGAGCGGTGATGGCCGCCTCGGCATTGTCCATCTCGACGAAGCCGAAGCCGCGTGGCCGGCCCGTCTCGCGATCCATGATGATCTGGGCGGACTGGACGGTACCGTGCTGGCCGAAGAGCTCGCGCAGTTGGTCCTCGGTGGCGGTGAAAGGAAGGTTCCCGACGTAAAGTTTCTGAGCCATGGCTCGGAGATCCTTTTGAAAAATAATGCTCCGAGATCGTCCAGAGCGCAAACGGACCGGCACATCGCCGACGGGGGGATGTTACAGCCTTGGCCCAAAAGGGCCACCTCAATCCTCATGGCCTCGAGTTGGAACGTCATCGAACGCATGGACGATCGGTGTTTCCCAGGGGAAGATGGCCCTCGCCATGATCACGATGAGGCTTCCAGGCTTGTTCCAGTTCACGGGTTCACTTGGCCGGGGTATGCGATAACCATGCTTGCAAGACTTCACAATTTCAAGCCCGCTCCCCACGGCGTTGCAGCGACGATGTTCCTGCGCCTGCTTGGGGTCATCTACCTGATCGCGTTCGTGTCGCTCTGGTTGCAGTTCGACGGTCTGATTGGCAGCCAGGGGATCATCCCCTTCGCGGATTTGCTGGCGTTTCTCCGAAAAGAGCGTCCCGACATCGGCTTCTGGCAACTTCCCACGCTCCTTTGGCTCGGCTCGAGCGACACCGCGATCCACCTCCTCTTGGGTACGGGGACGCTCGTGGCCTGTGTCGCGATCGTGGCTCCGTTCAGCGCGGTTGAGTGGATTCTCCTGTGGGCCTTCTACTACTCACTCTATACCGCCGGGCAGGACTTCCTCGGCTTCCAGTGGGACATCCTGCTTCTCGAGTCCGGTTTTCTGGCCATCTTCCTCTCGCCGCTGGCAATTCTGCCGGTCTGGCGAAAGAGCTATTCGCCCTCCTGGATCCCGCTCCTGCTTCTCTGGTGGCTGCTCTTTCGGCTCATGATCGCTTCCGGCGTCGTCAAGATCACGTGGGGCGACGCCTCCTGGCAGCTCGGCGACCTCAATGCCCTCACCTACCACTCCGAGACCCAGTGCATCCCCACATGGACCGCCTGGTACATGCACCATCTCCCCACCTGGCTGCACAAGGCTTCGTGCGGCGCGATGTATTTCATCGAGATCGTCGCCCCCACCTTTTTTTTCCTCGGCAAGAGGCTGCGACGGATCGGCTGCATTCTTGAAGTCGCGCTCCAGCTCACGATCATTGCCACGGGCAACTATGGCTTCTTCAATTACCTCACGCTGAGCCTGTGCGTGCTCCTGTGGGACGACGAGTGCTGGCCCGCGTGGCTGCGCGGCAAGCCCGAGGAGGCGGCCGTGCGGCTTGACTGGCGCTGGCCGACCTGGATCGTTGCGCCCGTGGGCGCCTGTATTTTTGCCTCGAGCCTGCTCGTCTTCGTCGAGGGGCTGACTCCCGGCCCTCTTCACGCACCCCTGTGGCTTCGACCCACGCTCAGCACCCTGAGCGGCTGGACCTCGCCCTTCCAGCGTCATCACCTTGTCAACAGCTACGGTCTCTTCCGCAGCATGACGAAGGAGCGGCCCGAGATTTTGATCGAGGGGAGCCAGGACGGCAACACGTGGAAGGCCTACGAGTTCAAGTACAAGCCGGGGGACCTCGCCCGCAGGCCTGTTTTCGTGGCGCCGTACCAACCGCGGCTCGACTGGCAGATGTGGTTCGAGGCGCTGCGGCTCAGGGCGGCCTCGCCGTGGTTCATCGGGGTCTTGAAACGCATCCTCGAGGGCAGCCCGCCCGTGCTCGACCTCCTCGGGAAGAATCCGTTTCCGGACAAGCCGCCGCGATTCTTGCGAGCGTTGCGCCACGACTACCACTTCACGACTCCCGAGGAGCGCCGCAGCTCGAACAACTGGTGGAAGCGGACTTTGAAGGGGCCCTACGTCGCTCCGGTGACCCTTGAGAGCTTCAGACCCAGGTGAAGGGAAGGCCTCGGGGCCCTGTGTCAGGACAGTGGATGCCCCTGGATCAAGGACTGCATCTCGGGTAGGCGGAAGCTGCCCCCGTGCGGCACTGCTGTAGTGCTTCGAGGCCCCGCGAGGAGTATGACTTCTCGTCGCCCCGTGGCGAACGAGCGCTCCGCCCCCGAGCGTTGTTGAGCGCGGGGTTGATAGCCGAATGTCTTGAAGTTCGTCTTGCCAGGGAGGGTCGATCGGCCCAGTGGAGCTTGCTGTCTTCCGGCTCGGATCGTGGAGCGGCTTGCTGGCCGGCAGTCCTTCACGACCTTCCGGAGTTTCCTGCGAGGAAGTCCACCAACGCATGAACACGGCCGGTTTTTCGAGCGGGCTTGACTTTGCGGGTTTTCGACCTCCCCGGGACAGCCTCTGGTCCGGTGACTCGCTGGTCCTGGAGGGGAAATTTCACCAAGAGCGTGTCATTTCGTGCATCGAGCAAGCTGCCCCCGCGCCCACCCTGAAATCAGGAAAGGTTCCGCTTCGCAAACGAGCACAGGCCCAGATCCACCTTGAGCGCTTCCCGGTGTCTTGGTGGCACGAAAATTCCTTGCGAACTCGCGAGCGAAGTCAGGGGCTACACGTGGCAGCGTTCGTAGTTCGACGGCCCAGGCGCTGCCCGAGCGTGAATCAAGATGCGCGGCCAGGGCCCTCCTCCAAGGAGCCTCGATGGAAACCTACCTGTATCTCTCCCTGATCCCGGAGGCGTTTGGAAGCTACTACGCCGTGGGAACCAAGAAGCGTAGTCGCGGCGAAGCAATGTTCTTCGCCGTGGACCCTTCATTCCGCAGTAGCTTCTTCCCCTTCGAGACGTTGCCGGCGAGGTGCGTGCCCCACCCGGATGGTCAGGCCAAGCGCTCGCTCTACCTGTCCGTTTACCGGGTGCTCGAGAATGTACCCCTGTCGGCGCTGGGAAGCTTGTACCTGGTGACCGACGACGGCCGAACGCTCGAGCTCAAGAGGGGGCCGCGGGCGCCCGCGGAAGAGAAGGGCCTTCACCTCTATCAGGAGCTCTGTCCGGTGACGCCGCTCATCGCAAGCTTCCTGAAACCCGAGGACTTTGGGCGCTATATCACCGATCCTGCCCACCCCGTCTGCCTTCCGAAGATCGTCTTTGTCGAGTTGATACTGAATGGTCTTGCGACGAACCCCGCAACCGGAAGCGCAGACGACTTGCCCTATCCCAACTTTGATCACTTGCGAGACTGTCTGATCGGGCTCACAGCGACCCCGGACAAGCCCACGAAGACGATCATCCGGCACATGAGGCGGGACCTCCTCTACCGCACGATCAAGAACGGGGTCTTCGTCGCAGACAGGGAAAGCTTCATCACGTATCCGTTCCCCTCGAAGAGCGACCTCGAGAGCAAGTATTACGCCTGGTGGCGGTCGGCGTTGACCGTCGGTTTTGAGCTGTGAGCGGTCCGAGCCACGGTCGTGAAGGGCTCGACGTGACGGAGACAATCCATGCCGAATGAACTCTTCTGGTGTGTCCCCGCAGGCGCCGTCCTTGCGCTTGCATTTGCCTGGCTCTTCTACCGCCAGATCATGCAAGAGGATGAGGGTACGGAGACGATGAGGCGCATTGCCGCGCACGTTCGCCGCGGCGCGATGGCCTACCTGAAGCAGCAGTACCTCGTCGTGGGGCTCGCCTTCGTCGTCCTCACGGCAGCCTTCTCCTTTCTCGCCTTCTATCTCATGGTGCAGAACCCCTGGGTACCCTTCGCCTTCCTGTCCGGCGGGTGTTTCTCGGCGCTCTCGGGGTTCTTTGGGATGAAGACCGCCACGGCCGCGGCAGCTCGAACCGCCAACGCCGCGCGCACCTCGCTCAACGGCGCGCTCACGATCGCCCTGCGTGCCGGGGCCGTCATGGGCTTTGTGGTGGTGGGGTTGGGTCTCCTGGATATTTGCGTCTGGTTTATCATCCTCTCGAGGATCTACCCCGTGCGCGAGGGTGACGGACAGAACCTGGCCATCATCACCACCACGCTCCTGACCTTCGGCATGGGAGCCTCGACGCAGGCCCTCTTCGCCAGGGTAGGCGGAGGCATCTTCACCAAGGCAGCTGACGTGGGGGCAGATCTCGTGGGCAAGGTCGAGGCGGGGATCCCCGAGGATGACCCGCGAAACCCGGCCACGATCGCCGACAACGTCGGGGACATCGTGGGGGACGTCGCCGGCATGGGCGCCGACCTCTACGAATCGTACTGCGGTTCACTTCTCGCGACAGCAGCCCTCGGCGTGGCTGCCTACGCTGGCAACCTCGAGGCGCAGTTCGAGGGGGTCCTTGCACCCCTCCTGGTGGC
>SXIK01000075.1 GCA_005772855.1 Planctomycetia bacterium
GGCGGTAGATCACGTCGACGCGTTCAAACCCGCGAGTTGTCCTCATGTGCACCGCGCCGTCCGAGACGACAAGGTCACGACCCTCGACAAGCGAGATCCCCATTGGGTGGGCCCGGAAGGAGTGCTCGAAGTAGGCCGAGTTGTAGGTGCCGGGCGTCAGGACGGCCACCCGGCAATTGCCGGGGTTCGGCGCGAGGTTTTCGAGCATGGCGAGCAGCTCGCTCGGGTATTCGTCGACGGGGAGCACCCTGGAAGCTTCAAAGACCTGCGGGAAGGTCTGCTTCATGATCCTCCGGTTCTCAAGCACATAGGAGACGCCGGAAGGGCACCGCAAGTTATCCTCGAGCACGTAGAACTGGCCTCCCGAGTCCCGGACCAGGTCAGTACCGGTCACGTGACACCAGATCCCGTGGGGTGGATTCAGCCCGACACACGCTTCCCGGTAAGACTTCGCCGAGCGAATGACATGCTCGGGAATTACCCTGTCCCGAAGGATTTTTTGCTCGTGGTAGACGTCGTTGATAAAGAGGTTGAGCGAGAAAATCCGCTGCTTCAGCCCTTTCTCGATCGTTTCCCACTCCCCTGCCTCGATGATGCGAGGCACGACGTCGAATGGAAAAATACGCTCCGCTCCGGCCGAGTCGCCGTAAACATTGAAAGTAATCCCCATGTTGAGAAGCGTCTTCTCGGCTGCCGCCTGGCGCTGCGCTATCTCCCCGGGGGGAAGCCCGTCAATCCGCTGAACGAGCAGCCTGCCGCCCGGGCGGGGAGTGCCATTGTTCTCGAACATCTCGTCGTAGAAGCCGCCTGGATCGTAACCGTTAAAGCGCATGGACTGTTTTTCTCTCTACCTGCGTGGACTTGTTGCGGTGTGGTTTCGGAAAACACGTGCGCTGCCGGGGCTCCCTGTGCGTCGGGGGGGGAAGGAATGGATTGGTCTGCAGGGTGTAGGGCCATTGCGGCGGGCGGCGCCGAAGTGTCTGAGGGTGGTGCGGCGATCGGTTTCTCAAAGGCTCCTTTGGCACCTCGGTCAGCATCTTGAGTGCCTCAGAGAAACCTTCAGGGAAGCTTTGTGGCCTGGCGGCGTTGCGCGCAACGTAGAGTCGGCACATCTGGCGGTTTGGCTTTTCGCGAATGTGGAGGATCCGGTCCGACCGGATCCCTCCACTGCCCCGTCCGAAGCGGGGGACCGATAACTGTCACCAATCAAACCCGCCGTCCATTCTGCGTGACCAGAATGAATCCTGGAGAATCGTCTCCTGGGTTTCCTGGGGAGTCAAGGAGCTGTTTTCCGCTCCCCTGGCGAGGACACAGGTTTCATTCTGGCTCGTCAGGAGCTGGCGCGGTCACCAACACTCGCACCTTGGGATGCTTGCGAAAGCAGAGAGGCCGGGGCGGCCTGGAGCGCCAGAATGAAGGACTCCTCCTGTGACTTTCCGGGTGGCGAAGATCCCTTGCCCCACTGGGTCCTCGCAAATCCAGAAAGCACACCGCAATCGCCGCACACTGGACAGTTCCACCGAATGTTCGCCACTGCGTCGAGTGCAGCCTCTATGCTTCCAGGGCAGGGGTTTCGATTCGGACGGAGACAGCGCCGCACGACGCCTCGCTCACCTGCTGTTGTGGTCTCGACAATCCTTGCGAAGAACATGGCAAGCTTTCGCGCAGGAGCGGGAAGCTCCTCCGGAGACTCACCTTTCCACCGGTCTTGTGCTCGACGGCTTCCCGAGCCTGGGCTTGTGGGTAAGTTAGGCACCTGGGAGCACGAATCAGAACTTTTCGTTTACTTCCTGGATCCGCGCGGCCTTCGCCGAGGCCACGGACGGCCTAGGACGCCCCCTTCAAGTGCGCAATCAGATCCTCCGTGAGGATGCTTGCGGCGCGGGAGTAGGCCTTCTCCAGGTAGCCGCTCTGTCGCAGTGGGTGATCTGATCTGGGCAGGCGATTGTCGCCTGATGAAATTGTCGCCGACCGTCGCCACAGGACGTTGGCGTTCGCGTCGCGGAGAGTGCCTCGCACCTCGAGCCACGGCGTCCAGATTCCCTCGGAGCCCCACCCCTCAGCGAGCCCGTAGTCGACCTCGAGATCGAACCGTGCGTCACCGCCCTCGGCGAGCACGGCATCGAACAACTTCGCCTCGGCCAGCTTCACCGAGAAGTTCTGGCGCACGATGGTCGCCACCTCGACCCCGTCGCCCTGGAGCCGCCGCTGGAACATGGACTCCTTGCGCCTCTTGTTTTTCCCCATGTCGACAAGATCGAGGACCATGCCGATGGGCGCGGTGATGGGGTAAGCATAGTACTGCGAGGAACGGGTCGGAAAGTCGAGCTCCTGCAGGTCACCAGAGTAGGTTCCTGTCGCGGCCACCCGAGGAGAGACGCTGACCTGACGCACGGCGTGCCTGGCCTCGTCGGAGAGCGACAGGGTCTCGCAGCCGGCGAGCGGCAAGACCAGGGCAGCGAGTGCGGGGACGGTTCCGGAAATGCATCGGTGGAAGCGCTCGACGGTGCTCATGCTACCTTTTCGGTTGCGAGGCCCCAAGAACTGATGGACGGAACGCGCAGCGAACGAGGCCCGGTACGTTCCGCGACACGATTATTGGCCGGCGCGACCCCGGCGGTATGTTGGGGAGGCAGACGAGGAGAGCGGGACTTCCTGGAGTGTTCGACGGGACCTCCCCGACCACAGGTGGCGGACGGCTCCCGTGGCCGGTATCGTGGGTGGCATGCACGGTGGAGCGCACACTCGTCGGAAGGGGTCCTGGGCTGGGTCTCGGGCCGTTGCCTGGCTTGCCTGCGGTTTTCTGGCGAGCTAACTGGTTCTCACTTCGGGGTGTCATGCCGGCGTGGCGGGAATTGCACTCGTGGCACTCTCCTGCCAGGGCGGTGTTGGCGCAGAACCAGGCGCCCAGTGCCGTCCTTGTCCAGCAGGAGCGTCTCTCCGGCGACGCCGTGAGCCGCGACCTGATCGTCGACGACGATCGCGCAGGAAAGTGCAGGATGTCGTGACGGATAGCTGGGCAGGTCCTCGAGGAAACCTCGCTGGAGTTTTTGAATCGACCGCGCTGTGCGGTCGAGACCGAAGTCAGACGCCCGAATCCGAAAGGAGCTTCCCGTGTTCCGAGCCCGCACCATTCTTTCCGCCCTTGTTTTGGTCATCCTTGCACAAGCTTTCCAAGCAACGGTCGCCAACGCCCAGTCGCCGCCCCTCTGGGACCGAAAGGCCGAGGGCATCATCGTTCGCCCAATCCCCGGTGGCGGTGGAACGCGCTTCACGATTCAGCCCATGTTCCGCGTGAGCGCGCAGCCCACGAGCATTCCGCTCGACCTCTCGACGCTCGTCGAGATCAACATCAACGGCACGACGGTGGACGTTTTGGAGTTTACAATCAAGACCGATCCGACCGGCGCCGCCGGCTGCAACACGCCGTGCCATGAGATGGGGCAAGTCTGTGTGTGCCTCGAAGGCGTGATCTGCAGTTGCGGAACGATCCTCGTCTGCGACCCGCCCATCAACGCGAGTCTCGTGCAGGGGGATGAGATCACGGTCATCCTGCGCCCCGCGCCCGACGCTCGGCCAGAAATCAGCGAGGGGAACGACAAGCGAACGCTGGTCTGGAACGGCCGGCCGACCGTGTGGGAACGGAGAGTGGCGTCGATCGAAAAGAAGCCGTCCGCGACAATCCGCGGCGGGACCGATGTTCAAGTCGCGGTCGGGGTCATCGTCAACCACGACGGCGTGCTCAACCTCGACACCGAGCTCGAGCTGCGCGTGAACGGCAGGCCTGCCGCTTCCGGCAACGCGGACGTCGATGAATACACCTGGTCCTCGTGCGCCATCGTCTGCAAGACCTCCGCGTGTGGGGCTTCGGGCGACAGCCCCAGCGTCAATTGTCAGATTGATCCCGAGGTGGGTGCCGACACCTGCTGGTGCAACGGTAATTCCGTGGGCACGTACGTCTTCAAGGGCGTCAAGCACGCACCGGGCGATGAGATCACGGTCATTCTCAAGCCCGCCCCCGGCTCGTTGCCGGACCTGCCGCGTCCCGTGGAGACGAAGCCAGCGGTGAAGTTTCGCCGTGGCGATGCGAATGGCGACGGGACGGTCAACATGGCCGACGGTGTCTTCACGCTCTCTTACCGGTTCTCCGGAACGGAGGCTCCGGCCTGCTTCGACGCCGCCGACGCGAACGACGACGGTGACGTGAACATTGGCGACCCGATCTTCCTCTTTGGCTGGCTCTTTCTCGGCGGAAAGGCTCCGCCGGCCCCGGGTCCGATGAGGTGTGGCGAAGATCCGACCGAAGACCGGCTGCCCGAGGGCGAGTACGAGGAGTGTGGCCTGACTAATTGATTCACCGCGAGATTGGACGCGGCCGCGCGGGCTCAGGGAAGCCATTGAACCCTGAGCCCGCTTTCGATGAGTCGAAGGGTGATCCTTGGATCCTCCGAGCTGACGGAACGGGAGGCGAAGTCGGGGAAGCTGGTGGGATGCTCGGCGTGCGGGTCCGATCCGACGACGGGCAAATGGAATTCCGGGTCCGCTTGATGACGCTTGCTCTGCAGATCGACTGGCGGGTGACACCTACAAAATGGAGGCGCAGCACGCGGCCTCGGTGCAATTCCTCGGCCTCCCTGGCGTGGCGGTGGACCTCACGAAAGTGTGGTAGCTCTACACCCTTGATGGAAGGCATCCCGCTGCTCCCCAACCGAGACGTGGGGAAGGCAGGTGCCTGGAGCCGCCCGCCACGAGTGCGGTGAAGCCTGGCGACCGATGCCGAAACCCACGAAGAGAGCGATCTCCGACAGCCCCCCCAACAATGAAGACACTCCTGGCCGACAGGGCAAGACCTCCAAAAAACCAATCCGGCGCTCCGGACGCCGTGACTGTGGCGGCCAGGGGAGCCCGCGCCCCGGCGGGGCAGGCTCACCCGGAAATGACGCTGAAAGGTTGTCCCTCAACCCCTGAAAGGAGATAACCCATGCGTCACGTCACAAGGTTTGGTTGGATCAGTGTGGTGGACACTATGGATCGCTCTGCGATGATCAAGGAAGCGACGATTCGGCCCAGCCCACTCTCGCGGGTCACTTGAGCGAGCTCAAAAACGCGATCAGGTCGGACAGCTCCGCGCGCGGAAGCTGGCGATGGAGCCCCTCCGGCATGATGGACACGGCGGCGGGAGACAGATTCGCGATCTCGGAGCGGAGGACGCGCGTCGTGGTGCTCGCGTTGGAGGTGACGTGGAACGTATCGGGCGTCTCGCGACCGAGCGTGCTGCTCAGGGCGAGGCCGCTTCGCGTGATGATCGAAAACGGCTCGTGGCCCCGCGCGAAGGTCGCGCTCGGAAACGCGATCGCCTCGAGGAAATCGGGGTCGGAGCGTATGGCGCCGATGTGCGTCAGGTCGGGGCCGATCCGGCCACCCTGCCCACCACCGCGTGGCACGTGAAACAAGCAGTCTTCTTTCCGCCGCACGCCCTCGGGGAACGAGCTGAACGCCCGGGCGATCATACCGGGCTTGAGGCTCGAGAGGTTTTCCGATTTCTGCAGGGCCGCAAGGAGCGAGCGGCCGACTTCCTCCGAGGCTGTTCCCTCGAAGGCGGGGAGGAGCCGCGGGAGCTCGAGGGGGCTCGCCTCTTGCGTCCTCGCCGCGAGGAAATTGAACAAAGCCGGCTCGAGCCCCTCGAGACCCGGAAGCCACAGAGTCGCGGCGCAAAATGCAGCGCACCGCCTTGTCACCACGACTCACACGTGGCGCCAGCCGATCTTCTCGAAGACACGGTCGCCACTCCCGGCCCGGGCGCGGTTCCTGCCGCACGCGGAACAAGACACGCGCCTGCTCCTCAATGTATACCGCACGCGGGCAGTGATGAGACCTTTTGCAGCCTGCGAAAGGTTGCGGCTGCTCGCGCCAGAGGTGCCCGGCGCCCATCAGGCGCCGAGGAGGGGGTTTGCGGCGAGCTGGCGGAGCC
>SXIK01000076.1 GCA_005772855.1 Planctomycetia bacterium
AGTAGAACTTGAGCGCTCGACCGCCAGTCGTGGTCTCGGGGCTGCCAAACATCACCCCAATTTTCTCGCGGATCTGGTTGATGAAAACAAGGCACGTATTGGACTTGTTGACGATGGCTGTAAGTTTGCGCAGGGCCTGCGACATGAGCCGCGCCTGCAAACCAACGTGCGAATCCCCCATTTCCCCTTCTAGCTCGGCCCTTGGCACCAGCGCAGCAACCGAGTCGATGACCACGATGCTCATGGCGTTCGAGGAGATGAGCATCTCGGCGATCTCGAGAGCCTGCTCGCCCGAGTCCGGCTGCGAAACGAGCAGCGTGTCGAGATTGACGCCTAGCCGTTTCGCGTAGCTGGGGTCGAGGGCATGCTCGGCATCGACGAAACCTGCATTTCCACCCGCCTTTTGCGCATTGGCAATGAGGTGGAGCGTGAGAGTTGTCTTTCCGGAAGACTCCGGCCCGAAGATCTCGATGATGCGGCCACGGGGAACGCCGCCCACCCCAAGCGCGTGATCCAGGCTCAGGAGGCCTGTCGGGATGACCTGGACATTGGCCTTGAAATCGGCTCCCAGGAACATGATCGCTCCCTGGCCGCACTTCTTCTTGATTTGCCCAATCGCAAACTCAAGGGCCTGGGATTGCGCCTTCGCGGTCTTCGGGTCGACCAGACTCACGCTGGGCCGCTCCTTTGTGACAACCGGGGGCCCGGCGTGGACTCGGTCCGACCCGGCACCAGCAAAGCCAAGCCCGCCAGGACGCTCGCCAGTCCGCTCGGCCGTGCCCACTTCCACTTCCTCCAACTCCACACGGGACGGGTTAGCCGCCTTGAATTTCATCTTTCCCATGACACCACCACTTCCTTTCTAAGTTTCACTGGACGCCCTGACAGGCGTCGTTTCCAACATTTTTCATTGCAATTCACTCACCGGGTCAACGGAGTCCTGCCAGCACGGTCCACCGGTGCGTCCGCACCGCTCGGCGTGGGTGGAGGACTGGCGACGTCTTTGGCCTCTCCTTGAGTCTGCCTGGCACCCGCCCGGGTCGATGGCTTGAGCGAGTCTGGCTCGTCCACCACTGGGTCGTCCGCATCCGGGCCTGTCAACGTCGACCTCCGACTCTCCGAGAAATGTGAAGCTTCACGTGCTTTTTCCTGCGCGTACTTCTCGGCGTAGACCTCGAAGGCACGATCGATTTCGTCTCGAGTTCGAGCCGGGTGATAGAAGAGCTGCCGTGCCTGCCCTGGAGCAATCTCTCGTTTTTTGGAAAAAATGAGCTCGCGCTTGTACTGGAGAGCCTCACGCTCGCTCAAGCGCCGCGAGGTGCCGCCGCAGCCAAGGAGGACTGTGCACGCGAGTCCGATGAGCACAATTCCCTTGAGGTAAAACCCTGGAAGAGGCTGCCCTGAACCGTGAAATCGGCCAAGGCCACCGAGCCGCGACTGAAGATACGAGAAGTTCTGCACGAGGTAGGACCGGTTGAACTCTCGAAGGCCCGGAGGTCAATGGAGGCTACGCCACCACAGATTTCGAACGCCAACGAAAGTAACGATGTCTGCAGGTTACGACAACAATCTCAAGACCGGCTGGAGGAGGATTGTAAGGAGCCCGGCAGGCGAATCAAGCGAAAAGATATACTCCTCGCGTGGGAGGGAAAGACCTCCCACGCACCGGCCGCCTGGCGGCGCCCTCTCTGGTGCCGATGGTGAGGGGGCGTTGGCGAGGCGTCCCAATCATGGCCGCGAGGAATAGAACAGGGGACGAAGTTTCACCCACGTCTGGGGACCGACCACCTTCAGCAAGAAGGCCGGCTGGATGGAGAAGCCGCCAGTGAAGAAGCCGCCACGGGAGACAGTTCCAGCCGCAGCGCTCGAGGGACCGGACCCGAAAGCTTCTCGGTCTTCAGGATCTCCCTCGCTCACTTCGGGCTCCCAGGACGAGGAGGACAGTCCGTTCGTCAAAGGGAGAAAGCGCAACTGGGCACGGCTCATCAGAGAATCCTGGCTATCCGATCCGGAACCTCTGCCCAGCGCGTGCCACGAGCCCATGAATGCTTGACCCAAGTAACACAAAGGCTTATGGTTCTACTGAGTTTTCCCGTCGACAGCGCGGTAAGGGTCTCTATCCGTCACCGTTAAGTAGAACGGGCATGTCGAGCTCGATGAAAGCTTCACGTCTCGCGTCAGTCCTGGCCGTACTCGTCGCCGTTCCGGGAGCGGCTTCCAGCGAACCTACGGACGTCGAAGTGCTCCTCGACCTCCAGGCGGGCGGGTCCACCTCCGGTGCCGTGAGCGCGTGAGGCATCCGACTCGGCGGAGGCGGCGGCGGACGCAGGGCCGGCTTCCTCGCGCTGATCCTCCCCGACGGCCGCCTCGGCTTCGAGGTCGAGCGCCCGGCGGGCTCCACGCTGAAAGCCTGGACGCTCCTGGCGCCGCTCGGACAGGACGGATTCGAGCGCGATGGGTACAGCGCCCTCGTGACCCAACCTCAAGTCGCCTACTCGCTCGACGAGCGCATCGCGCCAGGCGCCGCGGTGCCGTTGACCGAGAAGCGACTGGAGGCCTACATTGCCTACAGGAAGGAGTTTCACCTCGTCATGAAGGCGTACATGGTGGACATTACAGAGCTCTCAAAGAGGGTGGACGAAAAGTCGAACCAGCTGACGAAAGGTGTCGCCGCCGTGCATGGCGTGACCCAGGTCCTGGAAAAACAGGAGAACGCCCTCAGGGCGCTGCGCAAGAAACACGGCTTCGAGGAGAGGGAAGATGAGCGACTCTGGGAAGCCATTGAAGAAGTGGTTCGTGCGAAAGCCATGGAGAACCCCGTGCTCGAGCCGCAAGTCAAAGTGTTCCGCGAGATGCAGGTCAAGGGCGGCGAGGAGAAAAAATCAGCTGACGAGTTCTTCAAGAGCCTCGAGTCCGAAGAAAAGGAAACTCTGGCGAAGGCAAGGGAACGGTACGGAGCAGAGTGCGTGGACCTACTTTCGAAGCACGTCAAGGAGCTCCACGCGCTCCAGATGGACGGCCTCCAGCAAATGACCGGGGCCTTCACGCCCGGGAAGTGACGCAAACGGTGGTGTCGAGAAGCCCTCCAGGTTTCCGGGCGCACTGGACCATCAAGCCGGGGCGCAACAACGCTCCCGTGCGGGGAGGCCCTCTGTGCCCGGGATCTTGAGAAATCCATCTCCCCCACCGTATCCTCCGGTCCTCTTGCGGCAGAGCATCCACGTCGTGTTGCTGGTGACTGCGGCCTTCCTGTCGGGCTGCGAGCCCGGGCGGGCTCCCTTGCCCACGGGGAACCTCGACGCCGGCTCGAAGATCTTCGCCGACTACTGCGCCACCTGCCACAACCCGGCAGGCCTGGGAACGAAGGGCGGCGCGCCGCCCCTGGCAAAGTCACCGTGGGTGGCGGGGTCCGAGCAACGGCTGATTCGCATCGTGCTTCACGGAGTGCGCGGGCCTCTCAGCATTTCGGATACGACCTACAACCTTGAGATGCCGAGCTTTGGGGCCATGCTCGACGATTCCCGGATCTCTTCCGTGCTAACGTTCCTGCGCGCGACGTTCGGGGAAGGAGCTCCGGCGGTCTTTCCGAACACGGTCCGGGAGGTACGTCGGGCGACGTCAACCCGCACCGTCTACTGGACGGCCTCCGAACTTCTCGAGGTGCCGTGAAGGATCCACGGCCATGACACCTTTACTTCCGCTCGAGCCCAAGTTCGCTCCCCATCGCGACGACCTTGCCGTCCCGGAAGTGAACTTCGATGAACCTGGAGCCGCTCACCAGCTTTCCGTTGTCGTCCTTCAGGGTCGCGACCTGTTTTCGCGACTTCACATCGAAGACATCCGGCGTGTGGCACCACCCAAACCGGCCGTCGAGGCCAAAGCAGACGCAGCCATGACCGAGGCTCACCCACCATCGGCGCCGGAGGCAGCCGGCGCGGGGAGCTCTTCCTCCCCCGCGAGGAGACCACAGCTCTTATTTCGAATGACGCTGCCCTTCTGACCGCTCAAAATGGTCGCCCATGCCGCGCATCTTGCTTGTCAATCCGCCGATTCACGACTTCACGGCGCATGACTTCTGGCTGAAGCCGTTCGGTCTGCTGCGCGTCGCAGGCGAGCTCCGGGGACTCGCCGACATGGTACTCTTCGATGCGCTCGATCGCATGGACCCGCGGCATGGCCCCGTTGCCGGCCGGAACATCGACGAGTTTGGCCGTGGTCGATTCCACAGCCAGGTCCTCTCCCGCCCGGCAGCGCTGGCGGGGGTGCCGCGCCACTACCATCGCTTTGGCGCCCCACGCGAGGCCTTCCAGTCCTTCTTGCAGAGTTCCGGCTCCTTCGATTTTGCGCTCGTCGCTACTGGTATGACCTACTGGTACCCGGGAGTGGCGGAGGTCGTCGCGGATCTGCGCCGGATCTCGCCTGGAACGCGGATCGCGCTCGGCGGCGTTTATGCCACGCTCTGCCCCTCGCACGCCCGGGGCCTTGGCGCCGATCTTGTTGTCCAGGGCCTCGACCTCTCTGTCCTCTGGAGCTTCCTGGGCCTCCAGGCCCGGGATCGCCGGCCGCAGAAGCCCCTGTGGGAGGCGTACTCACGGTTGAGGACGGGAATCCTCAAGCTCGCCGATGGCTGTCCCTTCCGATGCACGTATTGCTCGGTGCCGCAGGTTTATCCCGACTTCGTGGGCCAGCCCCTCGAGCGCTCCGTCGCCGAGCTTGCCTTCCTTCTTGACCGTGGCGCCCAAGATGTGGCCTTTTACGACGATGCGCTGCTTTACCGGATGGACCGGATCCTCTTGCCGTTTCTCCGGGCCGTCGCCGAGGGGGGGCTGCGCGTGCGCTTCCACACCCCGAACGCACTGAATGCGCGCTTCATCACCCCGGAAGTGGCCCACGCCATGGTCCATGGAGGATTTCGGACCTTCTACCTCGGGTTCGAGTCAAGCGGGGTCGATTGGCAGCGGAAGACCGGGGGCAAGGTCTACTCCCAGGAGCTCGAGCGTGCCGTCCGGAACCTCGACGCTGCCGGAGCGAATCTTGAGAACGTCACAGCGTATCTGATTCTGGGCCACCCCGAGGGGGACCTTCAGGGCGTGGAGGCGTCGATGCGGTTCGCCTCGAGCCTCGGCCTGCGGGTCCTGCTCTCCGAGTTTTCGCCGATCCCCGGGACTCCCGACGGTGAGCGCTGCCGGAAATGGGTGGACCTCGATGAGCCGCTGAATCATTCAAAGACTGCATTTCCACTGGCTCTGCTCGGAAAGACGGAGGTCGATCGGCTCAAGACCATTGCAAGAACGCTCAACGAGGGATTGCGCCGGGCGCCTGGGCAAGGCTCGAGCGTTGCTCCAGGTACCACAATGAGCTATACCGCACGCGGGCAGTGATGAGACATTTTGCAGCCTGCGAAAGGTTGCAGCTGCTCGCGCCAGAGGCGCCCGGCGCCCATCAGGCGCCGAGGAGGGGGTTTGCGGCGAGCTGGCGGAGCCGCAAACGGCTCGGAGGGAGCCGGCGCCAGCGAGAGCTGGCGGCTCCCGAGAGCCTGGCCCGGAGGCGCACGCGCAGCGTACGACCGGAGGGTCCGCCTCCCCCACCAGCAGAAACGAGCAGCAGACTTGAGATGGTCCTCCTCTGCCCATTCGGAATGTCTCACGTGGGGGCGCGCGAGGTATTTACTCCGCGCGGGGGCGGAAGACTCGCACCAGGCGCCTCCGGCGCCGATGGTAACGGAGCGCTGGCCAGGATGTCCACATCCCGGCCGCGAGAGTATATCATGGGGGCTTTCCGGATGCTAGCTTTGTCCCTCTTGAAGGAGTCGACTACATGTTCTCGGCGCTGACACCACTCCGCGCAGGAGTTCCGCGCGTACCCCGCATCCTGGCCGGGTCTCTCGGCCTTGTCCTGTCCCTGTTGGCAGCGGCGTGCGATCCCCCCCAGTCAGTTTCACAGACCGACCCGAAAGACCGACCCAAGGCGACCAGTGTTGCGCAGCCAACTGCCCCCCCTCAGGCGACGAAGCTGCCGGCAGGAGTCGTGGAGTTGACCGACGCCAATTTTGCTTCCGAGGTCCTCGAGTCGAAGACCCTCGTCCTGGGCGACTTCTGGGCTCCCTGGTGCGGGCCGTGTCGTATCCTGAATCCAACGATTCAAGAGCTCGCCCGTGAGTACTCTGGCCGGGTCAAGGTGTGCAAGCTCAATATCGACACGAGCCCCAAGACCGCCCAGGGCTACCAAATAACGTCCATTCCACGTGTTTGGCTTTTTCGCGATGGCAAGCCGGTCAAGAAGATTGCAGGACTCAATCCGAAGGGAAACTACACCCGGATCCTGGACCATGAGCTCAAGTCCTGAGAGCTCCCGTTGAGCCGGGTCCCTCACGTGGGGCGGCGGTTGGGCTTCACTGCGCGGACCTTGCTGTGAAAGGCCCCACCCGGGATAACCCCAGTGCTTTTCCTGCTGCCATGTCGGACCCCGCCGTGGTGCCTCCTGTGCCTGGTAGGCCGGCGATGCCCTCGCAGCCGTGATTGTGCAACTTGCCCGGCAAGGCGTGAACAGCGCCTGAACTTCCCGTGGACCCGAATGGATGCTGACGTCGGTCCGGCCACGATCCAGGGCAGCCCATCAAGGACATTCTGGGTAACAGCCCCCACTGGGCGCAGACTCCTGTCTCGGCTAAACTCTGTCGCCATGTCCATCCTCGGTCTCGACATTGGCACCAGCGGCGTCAAGGCGGTCGCGTTCCGCGACGACGGCCAGTTCCTCACCTCGGCATATCGCGAATACAACCTGAAGAGCCAGCGACCAGGCTGGCTGGAGCTCGACCCTGCCGAGGTGCTGGCTGCAATCCGACATGTCACCGGCACTGTTGGATCCATGACAAGGGCTGATCCGATCAAGAGCGTGGGCACTTCGGCCCTTGGCGAGGCAGCCGTTCCGGTCGATGGCGCTGGCAAGGCCGTCGGCAACGCGATCATCGGCTTTGACGCTCGCGGCGAGGCCGAGATGACGCAGCTCAAGAAGCAACTCACCAACCACGAGGTCTTCGACATCACAGGCCACGGAATCAACTCCTACCACACGCTCTTCAAGATGGCGTGGCGTCGCGACAACGATCGCGACGTCTTCAAGTCCGCAAGGAAGTTCCTCTGCTTTGGCGACTTCACCGCGGCCTCGATGGGTGTGCCTGCCAAGATGGACTATTCGCTGGCGGCTCGCACGCTCGCGTTCGACATTCACTCGCTCGAGTGGTCACGCAAGATCATCGAGGCAGCTGGGCTGTCCACGGACATCTTCCCCCCGGCGGTTGCACCCGGTGAGGCGCTCGGCGAGCTTGGAGCTTCGGCGGCGACAGAATTCGGCTTACCCAGAGGGTGTATCTTTTCAGCCGGACTTCACGATCAGCCGGCAGGCATTCTCGGCGCCGGCATTCAACCGGGAGAGTCGATGCTCGCGACGGGCACGGTGATTTGCCTGGGAGTGCGTCTCAAGGCCAAGCCGCAGGGCACCGTCATGGTCGATAACAACCTGTGCTACTACCCCACTGCGGGAGATCGACAGTACGTATCGATCGCGTGGAATTTCACGGGTGGGAGCCTCTTGAAGTGGTACCGCGACAACCTCGTCGGCGAAGAGATTCAGGAGGCGGCCCGACGCAGCGTCGATGCCTACGAGGTGATCACCCAGGGGCTTCCCGACAACCCGACAGGGCTCCTGGTTCTGCCTCACTTCACCACGACAGGCACGCCGTGGCTTGATCCACGGGCTTTGGGCGCTATCTTCGGCCTGCGACTCACGACGACGCGCAAGGACATTGTCAAAGCAATCCTGGAGGGAATTATCTACGAGATCCGGCTCAACGTGGAGCTTCTGCGAGCGGCTGGCGTCGAGATCGGTCTTTACAAGGCGATCGGGGGAGCGGCGAAGTCGCAAGCCTGGATGCAAGTCGCAGCCGATGTCCTGGGTCGGCCAGTGGCGATCACCACCGTCACAGAAGGCGCGGCGTTCGGTGCGGCGCTACTCGGAGCGAAGGCCGCCGGTGTGGTCAGGTCACTATCGGAAATCGAGCAAATTGTCCAGGACTCGGCTCGAGTCGAGTGCGTGCTGGAGCCCCGGCTCGACCGCACGCGCAAGTACGACGAGCGCTTCAAAATCTACAAGGACCTCTATCCCCGGACGAAGGACCTCTCACACCGGGTCTTCGCGCTCGGGGAAGAGGCGGGGACCCCCTGATCAGTAGGCGAGCCGGTAGAGCTCACGGCATACCTCAACACTGAGAGGTTTCGGATTCGTCGCTCCCGAGTGGTCCTCGAAGGCAGCCTGACTTTGCGCCTCGACTTCGTCCCAGGGTACGCTCAGGTCGCGCAAACGGGTGGGCAGGCCGATCTCGTGTGCAAGAGTCGCGAAGAAGTCGGGCACCACCGCGGGACTGGAAATTCGAAGCGTCTCACCAAGCCGTGAAATTTTTTCAGGGCATGCCTCGGCGTTGAAGCGGAGAACGTGGGGAAGCATCACGGCGTTGAGCGTGCCATGATGCAATCGTCGGTGCTGAAGGCTGCCCAGGGGGTGGCTCAAACTGTGTACAGCGCCGAGACCTTTTTGGAACGTGAGCCCGCCCTGCACTGCAGCGAGGAGCATTTCGCTTCGAGCTTCGACGTTGGTGCCAACTCGAACCGCGGTGCGGAGGTGTTTCACCGCCCTCTCAAGGCCGTCGAGCGCAATGGCCTCGGCGACAGGATTCCAGCGCGGGCTAAGGAATGTTTCAACACAGTGTGAGATCGCGTCCATGCCGCTGCCCGCCGTGAGCCAGGGCGGAAGGCCAAGCGTGAGGAGAGGATCGCACAGGGATGCTTGTGGAATCAATTTCGGGCTCAGCAGCGCCCACTTCCGGCCATTTCTGAACGTAATGAGGGCTCCCCGGCCCACCTCGCTGCCCGTGCCGGCGGTCGTGGGAACGGCAACAACGGCCGGCTTCTGGCCCGAGATCCGCTCCAGCCCCCCTTTCAGGAAGGCATAGCGCTCCAGCGGCGGAGCGTGCGTGACAAGAACTGAGATAACCTTTGCGCAGTCGATCGGGGAGCCGCCGCCGACCGCTATCAGCCCATCGCACGCAGAGCTGTGATAGCGTTCGAGCCCCCGCTCCACGTTCGTTTCGGTGGGGTTCGAATCGACATCAGCGAACACAAAGGCGCTCGAAAGATCCGGCATTTGCGCGAGAATCCCGGCCGCGACGACACCCGGATCCGTGACGATGAGCGGCCTCTTGATCCCGAGACGATCCAAAATCTCAGGCAACTGCCGAATCGCGCCGGGCTCAAAGTAAACATCCGTGAGATAGTGAAATGTGGGCGGCATTGGAACAGGTCCCTCGAGGGCTTCTTCGGAATGGGCCGGGGATCGTGGCTCGATTATATTCTGAAACCCCAGGACAGGCTCCGCGGTTCATCTGGCCATCTGGCCGGACGCAAGCCTCGCCGGGCACCTGGAATTTGCGGCAAAGAAACTGGACAGCTCGCTGGGACGCAAAATTTCCGGCCGGTCCACTGTCACGAAAAGCCAGGTGGGCTACTCAAGTACTGGCATCGAGGTACCGGACGAGGTTGCTTGACTGGACGGGAACGGCGATCCTTTCCTGAGAATCGGCTTGAACGGCGCTGCGCCTTCGGTTCTCCTCGTCTCTTTCGTCCATTGTCTCTCGCGCCCAACTTTCCTCCATGTCCATCGCGATCCAACTCCGAGAACTCGACAAGCGCTTCAACACGGTCGTCGTCTTCGACCACGCCAATCTATCGCTGGACTCCCGCGACAAGGTTGGGGTTATCGGGAGAAACGGCGCGGGAAAGAGCACGCTGTGCCGACTGATTACCGGAGAGGACGAGCCGGATAGCGGAGCGATCGTCTTGAACCCGCGTCTTCGCCTCGGATACCTCGAGCAGAACGAGTCCTTCAAACCCGGCGAGCGCCTGATCGCGTTCCTGGAGCGTGTCTCCGCTCGACCCGTGTGGGACTGTGCGCGCATGGCGGCGCGCTTTCAGCTTCGTGGCGACCTCATCAACGCGGAGTTTGCAAGCCTCTCTGGAGGATTCCGCACACGCGCCAAGCTGGCCGCGATGCTCCTCCGCGAGCCAAACTACCTCCTCCTCGACGAGCCAACGAACTACCTCGATCTGCAGACGCTCGTCCTCTTCGAGCGCCTTCTGGCTGAGTTTTCGGGCGGCTGCCTCGTCGTCTCGCACGATCGCGAGTTTCTGAAGCGCAGCTGCGACAAGACGCTAGATGTCGAGCGAGGTAGCCTGACGTTTTTTCCTGGGGACGTCGAGGCCTACCTTGCGTACAAGGAAGAGGACCGCGAGCACCTGGAGCGTCAAAATCGCAAGATAGATGCCCGCCGCAAGCATCTCCAGGACTTCGTTGATCGAAACCGAGTCCGTGCGTCAACGGCCTCCCGGGCGCAGTCAAAGATGAAGGAGATCGACCGGCTCCGTCCGGTCTCGATTGAGCACCCGATGGCCACGGCGCGGATCCGCATGCCCGGAGTCGAGCCGCGCACCGGAACGGCGCTCGCGTGCGAGGACCTCGCGATCGGCTATCCGGAGCGGATTGTCGCTCGCAACATCCGCTTCGAAATCGAGCGCCGCCAGCACGTGGCAGTCGTCGGCCAGAACGGCGAGGGCAAGACGACGTTCCTCCGAACACTTGCAGGCGATATCACCCCGCAGAGCGGTGGATTCCGCTGGGGCTACGGCCTGACCGTGGGATACTACGCTCAGCACGTGTACTCGGCGATGCCGGACGGCGCGACGGTCACAGACTATCTGATCAGCAAGGCCGCGCCGGACGTCTTTCGCCAGGACGTCCTGGACATGGCAGGAGCGTTTCTGTTCCAGGGCGACGACGTCCGCAAGTCGATTTCGGTCCTCTCGGGTGGCGAGCGTGCCCGACTTTGCCTTGCCGGCCTCCTGCTCGCTCGACGATCCGTCCTGTTGCTCGACGAGCCCACAAACCACCTCGACTTCGAGACGGTCGAGGCGCTCGGTCGAGCGCTGAGCAGCTACCCGGGCACGATCTTCTTCGTCAGTCACGATCGGACGTTTGTCCACCTCGTCGCGACCAACGTCGTCGAAGTGCAGGGCGGGCGCGTGACGCTCTATCCTGGCAGTTACGACGATTACCTCTACCGTGTACTGAAGGACGCAGAGGATTCCTCTACAGCTCCCGAGCCCACCCCGGCCTCCACCGAGAAGCCAGCAGATCGCGAGCCAACGGAACGAGACGCAAGAAAAGAACGGCGCATGCGTCGCCAGCGGCTCCAGCGCGAAAGCCGCTCTCTGGAGGGGGAGCTTCAGGCCCTCACACGAGAGCGCGACGAGATTACTAGCTTTTACCTCCAGAATCCAACGGCGTATGCTCCGCAGATGCAGGCGCGTCTCGAAGTGATCAAGCCGCTCCTTGCGGCAGCAGAGGAGCGGTGGCTCAAGCTCGAGGCAGAGGCGGAGGAGCTTGCCGAGGACTCCGAGCGAGACTGAAAGATCGCGTGCGACTCGTCACGACTCGCAGCGGAGCATCCCTGAATAAGTGACTTCCCAGGCGTGTGCCCCAGGCGTTCTCAAAACGTTCTCAAGACGTTCCCTGCTCCTGAGTACCGCCCGAGAGCTGCATTTTCAGGCACTAACTTACGGTGGGCGGTACTGAGGCTTCCCTCGATCGGCGGATTTGCTATCATGTCGAGGCTCTTGGTCCACACGTCCAGTCAACTGACCCACTTCGTCAAGGAATCGCTCAATGAATTTCAGGCAATTTCTGGTTCGCTCGTGGATGGCCGCTGTGCTCTGCGCTGGTCTTGCTAGCTGCGCTGGAGGCCCGAGGAACTCGGGCCCCAATACGGGGAAAATCAAGAAAGAGCCTTGGGGCACGACGCACGAAGGCCAGGCAGTCGATCTCTATACCTTGACCAACCGAAACGGGCTCGTCGCCAAGCTCACAACGTACGGGGCGTTGCTGACGGAGCTCCACGTTCCCGATCGAAACGGCAAGCTGGGCGATGTCGTGCTCGGGCTGGACACTCTCGACGACTATTTGAGGGGACACCCCAACTTCGGCAGCACGATCGGCCGCGTGACCAACCGCATCGCAAAGGGAAAATTCACGCTCGACAACAAGGAATATCAGCTTGCGATCAATTTCGGGACGAACCATTTGCACGGGGGCAAGGTCGGATTCGACAAGCGTGTCTGGAAAGCCGAGGGGAAAATAACCGACCTGGGCCCGTCCGTACGATTGACCTACTTGAGTCCTGATGGAGAGGAGGGTTACCCTGGCAATGTCGAAGTCGAGGTTGTCTATACGCTGACAAACTCGGACGAGCTGGCGATCGAATACAAGGCCACGACGGACAAGGCCACGCCCATCAACCTGACCAACCACAGCTACTTCAACCTGGCCGGCGCGGGCAATGGCACGATCCTCAACCACGAGCTCACGCTCATGGCCGAGAGCTACACACCGAGTGATCAGGACGGCGTTCCGACCGGTGAAATAGCGCCCGTCAAGGGGACGGCGCTGGACTTCACGAAGCCCAAGGCCATTGGCGCACGGTTCGACCAGCTCACCGGGACCCCTCGTGGCTACGACCAAAACTATGTACTCAACAACCAGGACCCTGGCACCCTGGCGCTCGCTGCACGAGTCTTCGAGCCCACATCGGGTCGCGTTCTTGAGATCCTCACGACGGAGCCGGGAGTCCAGCTCTACACGGACAACTACTCCGAGGGCAAGTTGAAGGGCAAGGGCGGCAGCCCCTACCAAAGGCACTCGGGTTTCTGCCTTGAGACACAGCACTACCCTGACTCGGTGAACCACTCCAATTTCCCGTCGACCATCTGCCGACCAGGGCAGACCTACCGCTCGAAGACAGTGCACCGCTTCAGCGTGAGGAAGTAAGGGTGCCGGACTCGCTCACCCCACGATCGAGTCGAAAATGCGCACCTTCTTCCAGCTCTCCTTGTGCTCGGCCAAGAACTGGTTGTGGCGTTCGGTGGTCTGATACTTGTCGTGCGCGGCGCGGTCCTTGAAGACCAGGAGCAGCGAAACGTCAAAGTCACGATCGTTCACGGGTCGGGCCAGCTCGGGCTCGAGCGTGCCGCAGGCATAAAACACTGTGCCCGGATGGGCGGTGAGGTACTTGTCGCAGGCTTCGACCAGGTGATGAATGGCTTCCTGCGATCGGTCCTTGAGGGTGAAGTAGACACTGTGTGCGAGCATATTATCTGAATTGCACACGCTTCGGGGCAGATACGCAAGGGGGAAGCTAGCGGCGAGGTCCAGCGGGTGTTGGGGGTTGAAGAAGTCCTGGGAGTTTTCGGAGAGTCAAAGTAAGCCGGCATTTTGCGGCCCGTGGCCCCTCCCCGAATGTCTCTTTCCTTCTGGAGGCCTCTCCAGCGTGGAAATAGGCCCCGACGGCCCAGGCCGCCCACTCCGGAACTGCTTCGCTGAGGTGTTACAGCCATGCGTGGAACAAGGATCGCTCTCAAGCCGCTGGTTCTCTCTACAGGACTTCTCTGCCTCTTCACCCTTCCCACTCTTGCCGTCGAGCTCCAGATACCCATCTCGACGCCACGTCTCATGGGCATCGCCGCCGAGATCCCGGCGAGTGAAGGCACGGCCCTGCTCTCCGCGGTGCTACGCTACGACGCGAAGGGGAAAGTGGTCGGTGACGCCACGATCGATGGGCAGCCGGCCTCGGTGAAAGGCGCGCTGAAGAAGACCGCGGGCGGTTGGGGCTATAGCATGACCTTCAAGGGCCTGGGTGCGCCGGTGAACTGCAAGATCTCGGGCCTCATTGGATCCGGGGTCGCGGCGATCCGGTACAGGGGTCCAAGAGGTGATGCAAAGGTCGCAAGCTTCCCCGTCGCGCTTCAGGCGTCCGAAGGCGCTTCCTCGGGCGCGCTGAGCGGCTCCTTCCAGGTCGATGCCAGGGGCAAGATCATGGGTACCGGCCAGTTCTCGAGCGGTCTGGGCAACGACCCCGAGGGTGATGGCAAGGTCACAGGAAAGTTGACTCTGACCTCGGTCTCGCTGAAGTTCAAGTCGGGCAAACAGACGATCACGTTCAAGGGCGAGGTGCAGGGGGCGTACCTCGTCGGCACCTTGAAGATCAAATCGCCGCCAGCCAGGGAGACGATCGAGTCATTCTCCATCCCGCTGGACGGCAGCTTCAGCCTGCCCCCTCAAGGCGGGCACGACGAGCCGGAGACCGAGCAGCTCCTCTTCACGATCGAGCTTGACGGCACGTCGGGTTTCTTCGGCTCGGTGACCGTGAATCGGGTCACCACCTCCAGCGGCAAGGTGTTCAACCGCGCTTACGTGGAGATTTCGAGCGGCCGCCTTTATTACCGAAACCTGGATGGCCTCGAGCTGGATGCCAACTTGCCGCTCCCTCCCACGGCGACGGGCAAATGGCTCTCCTTCCCCCTTGAAGTCTACGACGCCGCGAACGCTGGTCATCAGTTCAAGAAGTCCGGGACCTTTACCATCGACGTGACCCGCGCCGACGCGGGCGATCACGCCGGGACGTGGAGCCTGCGAGACAACGCTTTCGGTCTTGCAGTTTCGGGCACGTGGTCTGGAAAGACCGAATTGATACGCCAATGAGCGTTGAGGCGTCAGCTCCGACGTCGGTACTTCTGACGCACGAAAAGCGGACCGTCGCCACTGGAGGGAATCAACGCGTGAACGTCACCACGCGCTCCAGTACGACTCCGCTGGCGACGGTAAAAACCTCGTCCTTCAGGAGCAGCTTCCCCTCCACCGTGGTGGAGAAGCGGAGCTTGTACTGCCCCGACCGCCAGCGAGCGCGGTAGCCAAGGCGGGGATCCTCGACGAGAATCGGATCGCCGCCCCCCGATGGCGTCAAGAGGCTATTCGGGGGGCGCGCGGATGTGAACGCGATCCAGACGCTCGAGGTCACAGGCGCCGCCACCTCGCCCGGCCGTGGCGACAATGTGAAGCTGAGGGAGACCTCTCCCGAGGGCAGGACAGGCACGGCCAGGTCACCCTTCCAGCCTTCATCGCTTGCCGAGATCGAGAGCTCGAGGCTCGGCTCGAAGCGCGAGATCGCAGCGGTCCTCGGATCTTGCTTCACGAGCAGCCTGTACTCGCCCCGGGGCACGTCCTCGAATCGGAATCGCCCGGTCATATCCGTCACAACACCCGAAGCCACCGGGACTCGGCCACGGGAGTCCGTGACCAGGCTGAGCTGGAGGCTCGCGAGCGGCTCGCGCGTGTCGGCGGCGAAGAGGAGCCCTTCCACCGTGCCGGCCGCCAGAGCACGGATGTCCAGCGGTGGTGCGGGAATATCGACCTCCTGGATGTGGACAACGCGGCCTTCGCTCACGACACGAAGCCTGTATCGGCTAGTGGGCACATTCTTGAACGCGAAAGAGCCCTCTGCGTTCGTCCCGCTGACCAGGTGGAAGTCACTATCGATGGACTCAAGGTAGACAGCCGCCCGGGCCAGGAACTCACCGCTCGATAACTTCACGATGCCTTCAAGAAGGAGCTGAAGGTCGAGTACGATGTCGCGCTCCACCTCGGCAAGCGAGGCCGACACGCCCTCGACGTCGTACGTGAAGCTACTCTCCGAGCCGGGGGCCTTGACCGAAAGCTCAAGATCCCCCGGCAAGGCGAGGGCATCCGGGTCAAGCCCCTCAAGTAGGTATTCTCCGTCGGTGCCCGAAACGCAGGCGCTCAATTCGATCAGGCGCGACTCGAGTTTCTCGGAACTGCTTTCGAGTGCAAGGGCGTCGAAGACGATCGAAATGCGAAAACCCGGGAGAGGCCGCCCTTTCGCGTCACTCACCTTCCCTCGAAGCGTCAGCCCTCGAGTCAGTCGGAAGTCATGACGAACCACTTGCCCGGGGTCGTCGGCGTCCACCTCCTTCGTCTCGAAGGAGTAGCCGGGGGCGTAAGCGGTGACATCGTCTACCACTCCCGAGATACGATACCTTCCATTCTCGTCAGCAGTGACCTCATGGCCCGAGTCCGCGTGCACTCTGGCACCGGGTATCGGTCGCTTCGTCTGCGCATCCAGCACGGAACCCTCAAGGGTCGCGGCCGACTCCACGGAAATTCGGTAAGAATCCCCGGGCGGGACTGCGGAGAAGGTCGCGTCCGCAAAGCCCGGCACGAGGCACTCGATCTGGTGGCTCTTCCGGGCCAACTCCAGCTCCTCGCGCGGCACTCCGGTCAGTCCCACTGAGCCGTCGCCGTCACTCTCGCCGGAAAATGACCATCCCACCCCTGGAATCGAGATCCAGACGGGTTGGTGGGGCAGAGGCGTCAGGCCTTCCTCTCCGTCGAGGACGAGCGTCAAGGGAATCGCCTGCTGGACCGTGAGCTTCAACTCGACATCTTCGCCTGGATATACGCTTCCCACCAGGGCGGAAAGCCTACCCACGAGAGACGCCTGGACTCTGTAAGGCGCCCACTCAGTCTCGCGAAACTTGAAGCCCCCCCTGGCGTCGGTGGTCGCCTCCCACTTCCACAGCAGAGTACCCGCGGCCAGCTCCCCGGAGTCCAGCGAGGCCCGGACGGTCACCCCGGCAAGAGGAGCGCCGCCCTCCGCTTCGACGACCCGCCCGGCGATCACGCTCGAGCCTGGAGCTTCCGGCTTCTCCACAGGAGGCTCCACCGGGTTCTGCTTGCTGGGTGTCTGCGGCAGAATAGTAGGTACGGGTTGGTTGGCCGTGGAAGGCTCGCCCGGCTGGCGGCTCTCGTTCCTGTCAAGCCCCGGCTCTTTCACCCCCCCAGGCTTCCTGCCCGAGCTCACGATAAAGAAAAAAAGGGCGCCGAAGACCATCAAGGCGAAGATCCCGGAGATCAGGAGTTTCTGATTCATGCTTGGCTCATTTCGAAAAGAGGAAGTGAAAGACCTTGTCGAACCGTACGGTGCATACGGCTTCCCTGCAAGTCGCCCGGCCGCCGTGAGTGTAATGATAGTCGCAACCCGAGGCAGCGCGAAAACAGCCGGGCACAGGATCCACGCGACAGGGTCCCCTTGCACCCAGCTTCGGGGCGAGGGCGACTGTTGGGATCTCCCCCGGAGCAAGCAAGCCCATCGTGTAAGCCGTGAGACGCATCCAAAAGAAAGGTCATTTCCTCGCAGGATACTTGTGTGCCGAGGCCTCCCAGGCCTCGGCCACCTCGACGTCGAGGAGATGAGACGGCCGAACGTTCTTGAGTGCACTCAGCATGATGTTGCGCACATTTGGAATCTCTCGCTCCAGCGTCGCGAGAAGCTCCGCCGCTCGATCCCTCTTGAGGCCACTCTGCGCACCACAGAGGTTGCAGGGAATGATCGGATAGCGCTCGTTGGCCGCATGTCGGGCTAGGTCATCCTCCGCGCACTCCAGGAGGGGGCGAATCACCTCGAAACGTCCGTCATTCGTGCGGTAGCGGGCGGGCATGGCCTGAAGCCGGCCCGCGTACAGAAGGTTCATGAAAAGCGTCTCAAGCGCGTCGTCGCGATGGTGCCCAAGCGCCAGTTTGTTGCAGCGGTGTCGCTCGGCTGAGCTGTAAAGGATTCCCCGGCGGAGGCGCGAACACGGCGCGCAGTAGGTTGCGTTGTCTCTTGCCTGCTCCAGAACGATCGAGTAGGTGTCCTCGTGGACGATTTCATGAGGCACCTCCAAAGCCTTGAGCCAGGCGGCGAGAGCACGCCCGTCGTACCCTGGCTGCCCCTGGTCCAGATGCACGGCGACCAGCTCGAAATCGACTGGCGCCTTTTTCCTCGCCTCCCACAAGAGCTCAAGCATTGTGTAACTGTCCTTACCGCCAGAGACAGCAACGAGGATGCGATCGCCTTCCTTGATGAGCTGGTACTCCCCCACCGTCTTCAACATGGTGCGAGACAGTCGGTCACGAAGCCGCGAGGCGGTTTCTGGAGACTCGGGTGCCTCGGTGGTCTCACCGAGGAGTGGCAGCGGGATCATGTTCGGGGCCTCATGGGCAATCACCCATCCCAAAATTGCCTCGATGGATCCGGGGCCGCCCAACCGGTCAGAGCCAGGATGGCCTGCCAAATCAACCTCCGAGGCAGCTTGGAAAGAACAAGATGCTATCACAGGCTCGAGGCTTCTGTAAAATGCGCAGTCTCCATGAAAAACTATTTTTTGAAGCCTGGAGAAAAAGTCTCCCTCTCCGATTACAACCCGGCCTCCACGGGCAATTTCAAGGATGCAGATGACGCCCCGAAGAAGGCAGGAGCCCGCATGGAGGAGCTCGGAAAGTCCCTCAAGAAGCTCCAGGGTCTCCTCTTCGCCGACAACCACTATTCACTCCTGATCGTGCTGCAAGGGACAGATGCGAGCGGCAAGGACGGCACCATCAAACACGTGATGTCAGGCCTGAGTCCACTGGGGGTCACGGTAACGGCCTACAAGGCGCCGAACGAGGAGGAGCGAGATCACGACTACCTCTGGCGCATCCACAAGTCGGCTCCGAGACGTGGCGAGATCGGGATCTTCAATCGGTCGCACTACGAGGACGTGCTCGTTCCTCGAGTCCACAAGCTAATTTCCAGGGAGGTCTGCAACGCTCGGTACGAGCAAATTAACGACTTCGAGCGCATGCTCACCGAGAACGGCACGGTGATCGTGAAGCTCTTCCTCCACATCTCAAAGGAGGAGCAGAAGCACCGTTTCCAGGAGCGCATTTCGGAGCCCGAAAAGCATTGGAAATTCAACCTCGGTGACATCGAGGAACGTAAGCTATGGGACGAGTACCAGGCGGCCTACGAGACGCTGCTCGAGAGGTGCAACACAAAGTGGGCGCCCTGGGCGATCATCCCCGCGGACAAGAAGTGGTACCGCAACCTGGTGGTTGCCGAGACAATCGTCGAGAAGCTCGAGAGCCTGGACATGAAATGGCCGCCGCCGTCGTTTGATCCGTCGAAGGTGGTGATTGAATAGCCGATCCTCGACACGCTGGATGCTGATTCCAGCCACCGTCGCACTGATCACCTTCGCGAACACTCTCCCGGGTGATTTCGTCTACGACGACGAACTCCTGATCGAGAAGGCTGTCGAGCTGCGCGAGTTCAGCCTCGAGCGGATTTTCCTCGAAAACTACTGGGGCGCCGACCGCCTCGACCGTAACTACCGGCCGCTCACTCTCCTCAGCTACGCAGTCAACTTCCGCCTGAGCACACATCCGTGGGGCTTTCACGCTGTCAACGTGCTATTGAACGCCTGCGTTGCTGTGCTCGCCTTCCTCGTGTTGCTCGAATTGCTGCGCGATGCGCCGCTTGCGGCCGCCGGAGCCTCGCTTTACGCGGTGCTCCCCATCCATACCGAGGCCGTCGCAAATGTCGTGGGAAGAGCAGAGCTTCTTGGAGCAATCTCCATCTTCGGCTCGTGGCTCTGCGTCTTGAAGAGCCAACACGGACGAGACAGCCTCTGGGCTCTTGGCGCATCGCTTCTCGCATTGCTTGGGCATTTTGCGAAGGAAAACGTGATGGTCCTGCTGGTGCTCCTGCCCGCAAGCAGCTTGATCCTCGGGCGGCGAATGCCGTGGCTAGCCACCCTGGGCACGGCGATTGCTTCGGGCGCTTATCTGGTTGCGCGCGCCGTCGTCCTGGGCGCCAGAGACAGCTTCATTGCGTTCGTCGACAACCCCCTCGTGAACGAGAGCCTCTTGCTGCGAGCGCTCAATGGCATGGCTCATCTGTGGACCTATGCGTTCAAGACCTTGGTCCCCGTCCACCTCTCGGCTGATTACTCCTTCAATCAGCTGCCCGTGCTCACGTTTTCGGATGCGAAGCTCTGGGTTTGCGCAGTTGGAGTCCTGGGAATCGCCGGTGCTGCCACCTGGGCCTGGCGTCGGGGTAACAGGGTCGGGGTCCTGGCGATCACGTTCTTTCCCGTCACCTTCGCCCCGACTTGCAACGTGCTCCTGCCCATCGGCACGATCTTTGCCGAGCGGCTCGCATTCACGCCGTCCTTTGCCTATCCACTGAGCGTGTGTGCCTTGCTTTCTTCCCACAAGCGCGCAAGTCTGAGAGGCAGCGGCTTGCTCGTACTGTACGTGCTCACGGTTGGCTATGGCCTTCGAGCCGCTTCGCGCAATGCGGACTGGTCGGACCGAGTCACGATGTACCTTCGTATGCCGCTCGATGCGCCCGCAAGCGCACAAAGCCACTTGAAGGCCTCCGAAGCTCACATCGCGCTTTCGCGCAAGGCGAAGGCACCGGGCGAGAAAGCACGCGAGCTCAAGTTGGCGGAGGACGCCGTCCAGCGCTCGATCGCTATTTACTCGGCAAGCGGCAAGGGCGAGGCAAAGCAGGCCGAGGTGCTACACCTTCAGGGCCGCCACACCGAAGCGGTGCACCATTACACACGGGCCATCGCTGCGCTCACGACCCATCATCAGCTCGATGTCACCATCTTTCGTTTGCGGGGCGAATGCCTGCTTGCCCTCAAACGCCACGCCGAGGCTCAGGCGGACTTCGACCACTACCTGAAGGGTCTCGAGGGGCTGGGCGACAGTCCCGATCCGGCGGGTCTTAATTTCCGCGGCCTCGCGCTCGCGCTCCAGGGCCAGTTCACCGCAGCACTGCCCGACTTTGACCGGGCAGTGGCCCTTCGCAAGGACTGGCCGGAGCTGTGGAACAATCGAGCCATGTGCCGATGGAGCTTGAAGGATGTCCGCGGCGCGATCGAGGACTGGCAGCGAGCTCTCGACCTTTGCCGCACTCAGGGGCAGCTCCACGAGCCGGGCAAGGACAGCGTACACTCGTTTCTCCTGAAGCTCGCGGTCGCACAGGAGGCCATCGCCGTGGAGCAGCGCGCCGCGGGGAACACAGAGGCTGCCCGGAAAGCCGAGGCCGCCGGTCGCGGCCACCGCGTCGAGGCGGCCAATCTCGTCCCGGTGCGGTAGACACTTCTCTACCGGCGAGAGAGGCGCTTGTTGCCTCAAGGACAGGTCATGGGCTCGACAAAACGCGCCTGAACGCCTCGCTGTATTCGGGCCAGGCACAACCGGAGGAGGGCCCCGGGTCGACAGACCGCGCCCGGAGACTTCTTCCGGATGATCTCCGGCGCTTTGTCGAGGCGGGCGCGCATTATCGGCCTCGATGGCTCGGCGAAGGCGAGCATCCTACCCTTCCAGAGATCGTACGCCCGCAGTGGGCGCAGGTCCACAGTCCCGGGGTCCATCCATGAGCTTTCGTGGCGATATTTCATCTTTCTCGCTCGGCGATGTCTTTCAGAACCTCGCCGCGAATCAGAAGACCGGTACGCTGAGGGTTCAAAGCGGCGACACGGAATGTCTCGTCCTTTTCCGCGAAGGCAAGGCCGTCTCGTGTTCGGACCAGAAGACTCCGTCCATCGGCGAGTGGCTCGTCGACAAGGAGGTCATCACCCGAGAGCAGCTGGACGAGGCCCAGAGGCGCTACAAACGTGCCAAGAAAAAGAGCCTCGGCGAAATCCTCCATGACATGGAAGAGCTGAAGTTGGAGGACTTCAAGTCGTACCTCGCAAGCCTCATCCAGGAGTCGATCTACGAGCTCCTGTCATTTCAGGAAGGCACCTTCGAGTTCCTCGAAGGCCTCGAGGAGGACTCGCCCAACCGTGAACCGCTCGCCCTCAAGATCGCGTTTCAGGCGCAAAGCCTCCTGATGGAAGCCGCTCGGCGAAGCGACGACTGGCAAAAGATTCGCCGGCAAATGCCGTCCGAAAATGAAATCTACCTCGTGCCCCCGGCAAGCCGCGAACGATTGCTCGCGACCACCGAGGACGAGGTGACGAAGGATGCGGTACAGCTCCTCGACGGCACCCGCACGCTCAAGAAAGTCATCGCCAGGATGCCTCACGGGCGATTTGACGCCTGCCGCGCGATTGCCCAGCTCATCGCCGACAAGAAGGTCCGGCCACTGGACGCCTCCGAGCTGCCAAGGATGGCGACGGGCAAGGAGGACCCGAAAGAGATCATCGCCTGCCTGAAGACGATCCTCGAGCGGGAGCCGAATAACAGGAAGGTCCTCGAACGAGTGGCGGAAGTGTCGGCCCAGTTCGGCTCGCCGGAAGATTCGGCAACGCACTGGAAGCGACTCGCGATCTCGTTCCTCGAGGACGGTGACCTGGCACAGGCGGAACGCTGTTTCACGAAAACCATCGAGCTCAACTCGAAGGACATCGTGGCCTGGCAGAAGCTGCGCGAAAGCATCCGTAGAGGGGGTGATCCAAGAAAACTCGAGGCGTTCGGCGCTCGTTTCGCCGAGCATTTCAAGCGCCTGGGACTCATGGAGGTCGTACGGGATCACCTCACCGAGATGGTTCAGCTCGTGCCCGGAAGCCTGGACCTGCAGCTCGGCCTGGCCGAGGCGCGGTTCTCACTCGGCCAGACAAAGGAATGCGTGGCGAGTCTCTTCACGCTCGGCATGGAACGTCTCAATGCAAGGCACTTCGACGAGGCGGAGCGCATCTTTGGAGAGATCCTCAAGTACGAGACGTCCCATGCGAAGGCGAAGAAGATCTTCGAGGACCTGCGCTCGGGCAAGCTAGTGCGCAGACGCGCCCTCTGGCAGCGGGCAGTTCGAAGGGTCGTGATGAGCTCTTTTGCGCTCGTGCTCCTCGCGTTATTCGCGTACGACTGCCTTGTGAGGTACGAGCTCTTCAGCATTACTCGGAGCGTGTACGCCGAGTCGCGGATCGACCCGGCCAGGCAGGCGATCCTCTACGACCGAATCAGCTCTCTCGAGAAGAAACACCCGCTCTGCTACCCCACGATCCGCGAGGCAAAAGAGCTGCGCGCGGCCCTGAACAGCAAGGCAAGGGCAAGGACGGAGCGGTAGGGCCAGGCAGCAGGGTCGTCTCATTTCACCAAGGCACGCGGTACTCAGGCGCCGGGGCCTCCCGCGATCAAGGCTTTCTTGGTTTCCGCAACGGGCGGGATTCGGCTACCGCGAGGGAGAAATCCCATGCGGGCTGGATTCGAATGGGAGTCTGGAAGCGGCTGCCAGAGGGCAGCACCACGGACATCCTCCCGCGTGACATTGCCGGGCGCTTCTGTTCAAGTAGAAGGGCATGTCCATCAGCTATCAGGACTCCGGCGTCAACTACGACGTCCTTGACTCTTTCAAACGCTCCTGCCAGCGCTCGGCGGCGACCACGACGAACGCTCTGAAGGCCCATGGGCTCTCGGAGCCGGCCTCGATACGAGGCGAAAGCGCCTACTTGATCGAGACTCCGGACGATTTTCTCGCGCACGTGGAGGAAGGCCTCGGAACAAAGAACCTCGTGGCGGACGCGATGCTACGACTCACTGGCCGCAGCTTCTATCGAGCCATCGGAATCGACACCGTGGCGACGATGGTGAACGACCTCGTCACCTCGGGCGCGCTGCCCATCTCCATCGCCATGCACGCGGCGGTGGGAAGCGTGAAGTGGTTCGAGAATGAGGCCCGGGCCCGCGATCTGGCCGAGGGCTTCGCGGAGGGCTGCCGTCTCTCGAACGCGGTCTGGGGCGGCGGCGAAACCCCCGCCCTCAAGGGCCTCGTGAATGAAGATGCGATCGTCCTGGCGGGGTCGGCCCTGGGGCGAATCCGACCCAAGACACACCGTATCACGGGTGACGTGCGCGACGGCGACGCGATCGTGTTTCTCGCAAGCTCCGGCATCCAGACGAACGGCCTCACGCTCTGCCGCACGCTCGCCGACCGCCTGCCCGGAGGCTATGGGACTCCAATGCCCGACGGTCGTGGCTTCGGCGAAGCGCTCCTCGATCCCTCGGCCATTTACGTCCGCTTTGTGGCAGCCTGCCAGGAAGCCGACCTGCGGCTCCACTACGCGGCGCACGTCACCGGACACGGTTGGCGGAAGCTGATGCGGCTCAACGAGCCCTTCGTCTACCGCATCACGGAAGTGCACGAGCCTCCCTGTATCTTTCGCTTCCTCTGCGAAGCCGGACCGCTCGACCCTCGCGAGGCGTATGGGACCTTCAACATGGGCGTCGGCTTCGCGGCCTACGTGCGCCCGGGCGATGCCGATCGCTGCGTGTCCATCGCCCGGCGCACGGGTCACGAAGCCTGGGTTGCAGGCAACGTGCGCACAGAAGGCTCGCGGAAAGCCGTCGAGGTGCCACCGCTCGGCCTCACCTTCGAGGGCGACACTCTCCAGGTACGGTAAGGAGGGACCCTGAAGATCTCCGACTCCTCTTCACCTCCTCTGATCGCCGCGCTGGCTGACATCTGCAGACAGCAGGCGCTTGCGGAAAAATGGCTCCTTGCGCCATCGTTACGAGTCGGCAGCCAATGGGTGGATCACGTCGCCCGGGGCGGGCAGCCCGTCCTCAACCTGCGGTTGAAAACACTTCGAAGCGTGGCTCTGGATCTCGCACAATCGGAGCTACTTGCCCGGAAGCTCACGCCGCTGTCCGATCGGGGGGCCGTGATGCTCACCGAGCGCCTCTTCGCTCGTCTACGACCGGAGCTCCAGTACCTCGGTCAGCTAGAGCCAAGCACGCGCCTGGCGGAGACGCTCCACCGCTCGCTGAGGAGCCTTCGGCTTGCTGGCATTTCCCCCACGGACGTGCGCCCCTCGTGCTTCGAAGCCACGACGAAGGGGGACGACATCGCCAGGCTGTTCGAGGCCTACGAGCGAAGGCTCGAGGAGCTGGGCCTCGCGGACGCAGCTCTTGTCCTGCGGCTCGCGGTGAATCGGCTTCAGAACGATCCACGGTCACTTGCAGAGGAGACTCTCGTCCTGATCCCCGAGGGGCTCGAGTCGCTGCCGCTCGAACGGAGGCTCGTGGAGGCGCTGGGCAAGCGCACTCTCACCTTGCCCGTGGAAAACCCCACCGCCGGGGGCGCAAGGAGGTTCGTGGACTCCGACCTCGAGCTCCTCCAGTACTTCCGCTCGCCCGCCGATGCGCCTCCCCCGACCGGCGACGGCTGCGTTCAGTTCTTCACTGCAACCGGGGAGATCAACGAGGTGCGGGAAGTCTTGCGCAGAGCTGCCAGAGAGGGCATCGCCCTTGACCAGCTCGAGCTCCTCCACACGGACTCGGAGACTTACGTGCCTCTCGTGTACGAGACACTCCTCTCGCTGCGCGCGGACGACGAGAAAGGCGACCTCCAGCCACCCGTCACTTTCGCCGAGGGACTCCCCTGTCGCTACTCACGGCCAGGTCGGGCGCTCGCCGCATGGATTGGCTGGTTGCGCGAGGACTTCCCCCAGTCAGTGCTCGTCGAGATGCTTCGCGACGGGCTGCTCGACCCCGGCGAGGCACTTGAGTCACCCTCGCAGCTCGAGGAGGACGACGGGCCCGGCGCCTCTCGGCTCTCATCCCTCCTCCGTTCGTTGGGAATCGGCTTCGGACGCGCACGCTACCTCGAGCGGATCCAGGAGAAGATTGAGGCTCTCGAGCACCGTGCCCGCGGTGAGGAGCCACCCCGCTTCGAGGACGAGGATACTCCCGAGGAGAAGGCCTCCACCGAGCCCCTCCTCGAGCGCGCTGAAGGGCTGCGAAGGCTGGAGAGTGTCGTTTCACGCCTCCTCGGGACGACGCCGCAAGCCACTGCCAGGCCGCTCGAAGTGCTTCAGAAGGCCGAGCTCTTCCTTGAGCACAGCGCACGAGCCATGGGCAAGGTGGACGAATACGCACGCCAGAGGCTTGTGGAAGAAATCCGCGACATGGCCCGCTGGATCGCCCTCGAGGCTGACGAGACCCAGTTCGACGCCCTCGATTGGCTCTCAACGCTGCCAGCACAAAGTGAAATCCTTGGCAGCGGCCCGAAGCCAGGGTGCCTCCACGTCGCGCACGTGCTCTCCGGCGGACACACGGGTCGACCACAAACTTTCATTGTGGGGCTCGACGACAGCCGATTCCCCCGGGGCGGCCTCCAGGACCCACTCATCCTCGACAGCGAGAAGAAGAGTCTCGGGGGCCAGATCGCGACAGGCGCCGATCGGCGCGGCCGCGACCTCGAGGCGCTTGCGAGGCTTCTTGGACAACTCAGGGGCCGCGTAACTCTCAGCTTCTCGAAGCTGAGCCTCACGGACGATGAGGAGAAGTTTCCGAGCCCGACGCTCCTCAGCCTCTACCGACTTGTCTCGGGCAAGCGTGACGCGGACCCGTCAGTCTTGTTGCAGGAGATGGCTCGGGAGACGGCTTCCTTCGCGCCGTTCGAGCCTGACCGAGCACTCGATGCAACCGAATGTTGGCTCTCGCTCCTGTGCGGATCGGCTGAAATCGAAAACCGAGCGAGTCTCCTCGAGTTGCGCTTCCCCCACTTGCACCGGGGCCGCTTGGCCGCCAAGGCGCGCCTCGATCCTGGGCGAATCACGGAGTTCGATGGCTCCGTGCCCGAGGCGGGCGCCGACCTGGATCCGACCGCAAGTACCGCGGGGCCCATCTCGGCCAGCAGGCTCGAGACTGCCGGAGAGTGCCCCCTGAAGTTCTTCTTCAAGTATGGTCTCCGGATCCAGAAACCGGAGGACATCGACGTGGACCCCGACCAGTGGCTCGATGCATTGACGCAGGGAAGGCTCCTCCATCTGGTGTTCGAGGACTTCATGCGAGAGCTGGCCTCGAAGGGCCAGGTACCCATTCACGCTCGAGACCGGGAGCGGCTTCTCGAGATCCTCTCACAGCGCGGGAAGGAGCTCCTCAAGCACTACCCTCCACCCAACGACGCGGCCCACGAGCGTCAGCTCCGAGAGCTACGCAAGACTGCGGAGACTTTCCTTGTCGAGGAAGAGGACTATGTCCGGAGCCGAATGGCTCGACCCGTCCATCTGGAAGCCTCGATCGGCCTGAAGCAGGAAGGGCACGCCTCGCTGATGGACTCCGCCGAGCCGATGGACTTCCCCCTCTCCGGTGGGCGGCGGATTCGGGTTCGGGGACGAATTGACCGCATCGACCTCCTGGGCGATCCAGCCTCTCAGACCTACGCCATCTGGGATTACAAGACTGGTGGAACAAGAAAATATGCCGAGGAGAAGTCGAGCTCGAAAGGCCGGGTGCTTCAGCCAGCGCTCTATGTCTCCATGGTGGAGAAAAGACTCAAGACACAGGTCTCGGCGCAGGCAAGGGTGGCGTCCTTTGGCTTCTTCTTCCCCGGCACACGAGCCAACGGCGAGCGCATCGAGTGGACACCGACAGAGCTTGAAGCCCAACGAGCCAGCGTCGAGAGCCTTTGCGAGATCGTGAAGAGCGGAAGATTCCTCCCCACCACCGACAACAACCTTTGCCGTCACTGCGACTACCGTGAGATTTGCGGTGACGTGGAGCTCCTCACCCAGGCAAGCAAGGCCAAGCTGGAGCGCGTTGCCAAAGCCGCGAACCCCGAAGAAGAGCCCACCGGAAGGAAGGGGGTAAAGCGGTGAGTCACCTTCCGCCGGATCACAGTACCCGCGAGGGCATCCTGACTCGCCTCGACACCACCATCATCGTCGAAGCGTCGGCCGGAACGGGCAAGACAACGAGCATGGTCGGCCGCATGATCGCTCTTCTGGAGCAAGGAAAGTGCGAGGTATCGGGGCTCGCCGCCCTCACGTTCACGCGCAAGGCGGCGGGGGAGCTGCGAAGTCGGTTTCAAGCTCGACTGGAGAAGGCCGTGAGCCAGAAGATCGGCCTCGAACGCGAGCGTCTTGCAACCGCCCTTCGTGGAATCGAAGGATGCTTTGTCGGAACGATTCACTCTTTCTGCGGAAGACTCCTTCGAGAGCGGCCCATCGAAGCCGGGGTCGACCCCACATTTCAGGTGCTAGAGCCGGACGTTGACGAGACGCTCCGCGAAGAAGCGTGGCGCGAATACGTGGCGGCACTCTTTGCCCGCAGGGACCCGCTGCTCAAGACTCTCAGGGCGCTCGGGCTCGAGCCAGGCCAGCTTCGCGACGCCTTTGACCTCTTCGCCGGATCCACGGACGTCCATTGGCCAGCCAGGGATGTCGACGCGCTGGACCCAGCGCCCGCCGCGACGGCGCTACGCAAGTACCTCGAGAGCGTCAGGGGCCTGCTTTCTGTGCTGCCATCCGAGTTCAAGAGCGACAAGCTCATCCAGAGCATCCAGGTCCTGGCGCGGCGGGCCCGACACGTGGACTGGTCCAACCGCGCAGATGTCCTGGGGCTCCTCGGTGGGTGTGAAGAGCTGCAACCCGGGAACGACGGAAAGAACCCCTTCACGATCAAGCACTGGCCCGGCGAGACGCAAGGCGCGAAGAAGGATCGCGCCGAGGCGGAGCTTCTTCGCTGGAACACGCTGGCGACCCTTCACGTCGCCCCCGTGCTGAAGGCCTGGCGTGGAATGCGATACCGAGTCGTCCTTGAGCTCCTCAAGGCGGGGCTCGAGGTCTACGACCGAAAGCGGCGGGAGGTCGCCGGGCTCAGTAACCAGGATTTGCTCATCAAGGCGGCGGAGCTGCTCCGCGGCTCGGCAGCGCTGCGTTCCTACTTCCAGAAGCGCTTCACACACCTCCTCGTCGACGAGTTTCAGGACACCGATCCGATTCAGGCCGAGGTCCTGTTGCTCCTGACGTCGAACGATCTCGAGGAGCCCGATTGGCGCAAGACGAGGCCTCGGCCTGGCTCCCTCTTCGTCGTGGGCGACCCGAAACAATCGATCTACCGTTTCCGCCGTGCCGATATTACGACCTACAACAGCGTAAAGGAGATTATCGTCAAGAGCGGCGGTGATATTGCAACTCTGACCGCCAACTTTCGCTCGGAAAAGCCGCTCCTCGATTGGGTCAATGTTTCGTTTCGCAGGATGCTGGGGGAGAAGGCAACGGACCACCAACCAGCTTATTCTCCACTCGAGCCGGGGCGTGCCAACGGAGCGGCGTCCGATCGCCCCCGATTGCGCCGGCTTGACATCCCCGGCGAGCTTGGCCGAGCCGAGGAGATCGCGGACTTTGAGTCCCGGCTCATTGCGCGATCCATCGCTCACGAGCTTGCGAAGGGCGCTTGTGCCAGCGATTTCCTGATCGTCACCTACAAGAAGAAGCGACTCACCGCGTATGCAAGAGCCCTTCAGTCGCTTCGCATCCCCATTCGAATCACGGGCGGGAGCGTCTTCAGCGCCGTCGAGGAGCTGAACCTGCTCCGATCCGTCCTTCGAGCTGTCTCGGCACCACACGACCCTGTGGCCCTCGTCGCGGCACTACGGGGCGAAGCCTTTGGCCTCTGCGACACCGCCCTTCATGCTTTCACGAAGCACGGCGGAATCTTCTGCTACTTCACCAGGATCCCCGAGGAGCTGGCCGAAAAGGACCCTGGGGCCCATGCTTCGTTGACGGATGCTTTTTGCAGACTCCGGCACCACGCAACTTTGATCCGGCAACTTCCGCCCGTCACCGCCTTTCAGCGAATTGCCCAGGATCTCGGACTCTTCGTCAGAGCCGCCGCAGCAAGCGGTGGCAACGTGCAAGCAGGCAGCCTTGCCAAGGCGTTCGAGGTCCTTCGCGCGGCCTCCAGGACACTCCACTGCGTGAGCGACTTGGTGGCGCATCTCGAACTGATGCTCGCGAAGGATTCGGAGGTCGAAAGCCTCCCGGCGCTGCCCGAGGTGGAGCCCGGTGTTCGCCTCATGAATCTCCACAAGGTCAAGGGCCTCGAGGCGCCTTTTGTCTTCCTCGCGGATCCCACTGGCAGGCCCACCCGGGACCGCGCTCCTGACCGGCACATCAATCGCACCCTGGGCGCGGGCGAGGCCGCCATGTGCGTACGAGAAACCCGGGACGACGACTCTCAAGTGGAAGCAAAAGTGCTCGCGGAGCCCGTCGACTGGGATGTTCAATCGGAGGAGGAGAAGAAGTTCATCGAGGCCGAGGAGAAGCGACTGCTTTACGTTGCGGCGACTCGCGCTGGGCAGCAACTCACAGTCACGTTTCGGCCAAAATGGAAGACTTCAAGCTACTGGACGCCCCTGGAAGATCATGCCAGCGACTTCGAAGCAATGCCCGAGGCGAAGCCCACGCCGTCCGTCGTTGGGGTCCGGCGACAGTTGAGCGAGCAAGAGCTCGATTCCTTCTGCGCCGCAGCCGCATCACGCTGGAAGACGATCCTGCTCCCTTCCTTTCAAGTAGTCGCCGCGAAGGCGAGCTCTGTCTCTCAGTACAGCGCGCCGCGAATGAACGTCGGAGATCTCCTGGGCGCGAGTGGCACTCAGCCGTTGGCCGTGTACGAAGGCGAGAGCGGAGGGACGGACTGGGGCACCGTGGTCCACAACCTCCTTGAAGCCGCGATGAAGGATCCAGGGGCTGACCTCCCCGCCCTTGCGCGTCGCGAGTTGGAGGCGGCGGAGCTGCCGCTCGTGCGGGCAGAGGAGGCCGTCGAGGTCGTCCGGAGCGTGAGGAGCTCGGAGATCTGGCGCCGCGCCCTTGCGGCCGAAAGTCGGCTGACCGAGGTGCCCTTCGTATACCGCCAGCTCCCCGGTGATGCCTTATCTCCTCTTCCTACGCTCGTCCGCGGCGTCATCGACTTGGTCTTCAGGGAGAAGCGTGGCTGGGTGATCGTCGACTACAAGACGGTCGCGGCAGCGCAATACGGCACCGCCGGGCTGGTGGAGCACTACCGTGAGCAAGTCGCCGCTTACTGCCGCGCGTGGAAGGTGCTCTCCGGCGAGGAGGCAGTGGAAGCGGGGCTCTACTTCACCCGCTCGGGCAGTTACGTGATCGTGTGAGGTGGGCTCGGCTGGCTCTTGATTCCAGGCTTCTTCCAAGTCCCCGGGCCATTTGCGTCGACAATGAACTTGAGGAATTGCGGATCGGGGAGGAGCCCGATCACTTTCCGACCCGCCAACTCGACTCCAAGCTTTGGACTCTCGAGCGTTGAGCGAAACCGCGCCTCTCTGACCGGCTTCCTCCCGTTCAAGTCGCAAAAAGCCACGTAGGCCTCGTAGATCTCACGCAAGGAGGAGATGCTCTTCGCATTGCACAAACAGCACTTCTTGACGAACATCAGGACGGAATCCCCCAAGACCCCACGGGCCCACTCCGGCCTGGAATCCTTCACCGCGGAGTCCACGGCGGCCGCCTGGAGGTCGAGCGACTCCACGGCTTCACAAAGCGTGGGGCCAAGCATCGCGGAGAGGTCTTTTTCGTCCACGCCACGCAGACGCAAGCCAAGGATCGTGCCGCCGTACCTCGAGGCACCCCCTTCTTTGAGCGCCGAGAGAACTTCCACAAGGCCCGGCAATTCCTCTCTCCGAATCTTGCACCACCCCGAAAGAACCACGTACAAAATTGCCTCGGAGACCTTGAGGCTCTTGCCCCATTCACACTGATCTTCGAGGAAGCGTGCCAACACTTTCTCGGATTTCATGAAAAGTGAATTCCTTTCATTGCGCCCAGGCCTATTTGGGAAGGGTAATATTCTAGAAATCCTGGAACCCTGGTCAATAGAAAAACTTGAGATGCACGGGCTCCTGGGGGAAAAACTGCCGCCAAAAAAAGCCTGAAAGCTGGCGCCTCCCCTCTGGTACCATCCAGGAGTTAGTGTGAGTCCAAGTCATTTAACTCGGGAGGGTTTCCCATGAATCCAAGATTTTCTGCAACTGCTTTCATTGGTCTCCTGGCGCTTGGCGCAGGCAACCCTACTTTCGCTGGAACTCAAGGAGACTCCTGCCTCGAGAGCTGGGGCTTGTTGAATTTTCAGCCAGGGAGCGCGAGTTTCGGCAAGACGGTGGAGAGCACGTCGTACCGGTCCCGAACGACGGTGATCCTCTTGCTAGCGAGCTGGTGAGGCTTCTGCCAAAGTCAGGCCTCCAGGATGGAGGCCATGAAGTCGGATTTCGTGATTGCGGGTCTCGATGTGGACGTGGTCGCGATCAATGTGATCGCAGCTGAAACGTCCCAGAGCGGGCTCACCTCACGCTGTACCTTCGACCTCCTCCAGGACACTGCTCAAGTGCAGGCGTGGAAGCTCATGGGTGGCTCGAAGGACGACATTTTTATCTATCGAGCCAACGGGCGACTGGCGCCCGGCGGTTACCTGCCAGCTTTCGGCAAGATCGATACGAACCTCTCAACAGAAGCCGGGTACCAGAACGTGCTCCGGGCGATCAAGGAAGCTGCAGCTCTCGGGCCTGCGACGACCTGCGACGAGAATCCTCCAACTGGCCTCCAGCGCGTCGGCAACGCAAACCAGGATGACCGTCTGGACCTCGCTGACGCCGTCCTGCTCCTCGGGCGCCTTTTCCTCGGGGCCTCGGACCCACTCCCCTGCGAGGGCGAGGGAATCGAGGGCGAGGGTAACCTCAAGCTCCACGACTCCAGCGGGGACGACAAGGTGAACCTCTCCGATGCCATCTACCTCCTCAACTACCTCTTTGCCGGAGGCCCGCCAGTTCCCGGCGCAGGCAATTGCCAACCGCTCGAGGGCTGCCCCGACCGCTGCCCGGGCTGAACGAATGAGCTGCCCCGTCTCCTCGTTGACACTCCTCGCGTCCGTGATTGGGACATCTTGGCCAGGGCTCTTCGACCACCGGTGCCGGGGAGGTCTTCCTCCCCCTGCGAGGAGTCCAGGTCCGAAAAAGCAGAGCGCGGACACTTCCGGGGCAAGTGCTCAAGCCCTGCGAGGCCCCTCGTCGATCCATGCAACACTGCGACTCTCGCCATCGTGATGGCAGGGGCAGTGTGCAACCATTGCAACCTTGTCTCGGGAGACGTGTTCGATGAAGGGAATCATTCTGGCCGGTGGCTCCGGGACGCGACTCTACCCGCTCACGCGAGCTGTCTCGAAACAGCTCATGCCAATTCACGACAAGCCCATGATTTACTACCCCCTCAGCGTGCTCATGCTGTCGGGCATCCGCGAGATACTGGTGATCACCACACCCCACGAGCAAGAAGGATTCAAGCGGCTACTCGGCGACGGGAGCGAAGTGGGCCTCGACATCCGTTTCGCGGTTCAGCCGAGCCCCGACGGAATCGCACAAGCGCTGCTGATCGGTGCGGACTTCACGCAAGGAGACCGGGTCGCTCTGGCGCTGGGTGACAACGTCTTTTACGGTCATGGCCTCAGCGAGCTTCTACGCCGGGCGGCCCGGCGCAAGGAAGGCGCGAGCGTCTTCGCTTGCCGGGTGAAGGACCCGGAGCGCTATGGCGTTGTCGAGTTCGACGCGAGCGGCCTCGCCATCGGGATTGAGGAGAAGCCCGCCGCGCCCCGCTCATTCTTTGCCGTAACAGGCCTCTATTTTTACGACGAGAGAGCCGCCGAACTCGCGAGCCTTCTCAGACCCTCGCCACGCGGCGAACTCGAACTCACCGACCTCAACAAGGCCTACCTGGCCAGAGGTGAGCTCTTTGTCGAGCGGATGGGCCGCGGCATAGCGTGGCTCGATACGGGTACGCACGAGTCCCTGCTGCAGGCGTCGAACTTTATTCAAGCGATTGAGGAGCGGCAAGGCCTGAAGGTGGCCTGCATCGAGGAAATAGCCTACAGGCAGGGGTGGATCGACACCGCGCAGCTTGTGCACGCCGCGAAACCCATGATCAAGAACCCTTACGGCCAGTACTTGATGTCGCTTGTGGATGAAGGTCTTCAGGAGCACGCACCAGGACTCACCGAGATGAGATGACCCTGTTGAGGCGCCGCGGGCAAGCCTCACTCGAGGCCAGGCACAGGCTGAAGCTCGCCGAATGGATCGCCAGGCTCTGGTGAGCCCCTACTTCCCGAGCCCCCAGATGTCGCGACAATACTCTCGAATCGTACGGTCGCTCGAAAACTTGCCAATGCGCGCAACGTTGAGGATGGCCTTGCGGGTCCAGACCTCCGTTCGGCAGTACTCCTCAAGTGCAATGTCCTGGGCCGAGACGTAGGACTCAAGATCCGCCAAGTGCAGGTAGTGATCACCGTATTCCAGCAGGTATTTCACCACCCAATCGAAGACATCCGGGCAGTGCGGCCTGAAGAGGTCACTTTTCAAGGCGTCGATCACACGTCGCACAACGCTCGACGAGTTGTACACGTTCCATGGGCTGTAGCAACGCTCACGGTGAAGGCGCTCCACATCGTCCGCCTTCAGCCCAAATATGAAGATGTTTTCGGCTCCGACCTCGTCGCGGATCTCGACATTGGCGCCGTCCATGGTTCCGATGGTCAGCGCCCCGTTGAGCGCA
>SXIK01000077.1 GCA_005772855.1 Planctomycetia bacterium
GGGGGTTTGCGGCGAGCTGGCGGAGCCGCAAACGGCTTGGAGGGAGCCGGCGCCAGCGGGAAGCTGGCGGCTCCCGAGAGCCTGGCCCGGAGGCGCACGCGTAGCGTGCGACCGGAGGGGCCGCGTGTCGCGGCCGTCGTGGGGGAGGGTCCGCCTCCCCCACCAGCAGAAACGAGCAGCAGACTTGAGATGGTCCTCCTCTGCCCATTCGGAATGTCTCACGTGTAGGCGCGCGAGGTAATAAGATGCTTGCAGCAGTGATCGCCCATCTCGGCAGCCTTCCCATCGGTACCCGCGGAGGCAACAAATGACTCACCCACCACAACTCCAGGGACAGCACCAGCGAAACACCCGGCGTCTGGACCGGCAGCCCTTGCACGAGGTTCCCCTGGCGACGACGCAGGGCAGAGGATTCGACCGCATCGACTCCGGACACCCGAAGAGCAGGAGCGACGCATGACACCTCGCGGCATTCTCGAGTCCGTTGTCTACGCCGACGACCTTGACGCCGCCGAGCGGTTTTATTCCCGCATCCTCGAGCTCCCGGTCGTCTCGCGCGAACCTGGCCGCCACGTGTTCTTCCGCTCCGGGGCCAGCATATTTCTGGTTTTCCGGCCCGAAGCGACCGCATCACGGGTAGTGCTCCCGGGAAACGTCGCGGTGCCCGCGCACGGAGCCCGTGGGCCAGGCGACGTGGCCTTCCGCGTCTTGGAGGCCGAGCTTTCCGGGTGGCGAGACCGTTTGAAGACCGAGGGCGTTCCGGTCGAGGCCGAGGTCGCATGGCCGCGAGGCGGCCGGTCGCTGTACTTCCGGGATCCTGCGGGAAACAGTATTGAACTCGCCACGCCGGCACTCTGGGGGATGACGGAGGAGTGATCTCAAGCCGCACGCGACGCGGACGCCACCCGGCAGGGGCGTTACAGTCCGGGCGTGGTCAGGGGCCCTGGGGGAGCTTCGGCCCCAAGCACATCCGTCTGCGGCGTGGGTTCAACAGGTACGGCCGCCACGGGCGCTGGCTGGGGAGATGCTACTGCGACTTGAGCAGCGGCCGGACTCGCTGCCGGGACTGCTCTGGTGGGCTCGCGTCGCATCTGCGGCGCCTTCCGAACGCCAGGGGCCGTCGCTTCGGGCTCCTTGTTCACTGTTTCGGGCCGCACCGGGAGCGGCAGATCGATGAGGAAAGTTGTCTTCCCGATCCAACGGTTCCGATCCTGCTCCAGGCGGTGGAGGCGCTCGCTATCAACGCGCAGCCGACCTTCATGACGACGCAACACCTCGAACTCGCCTGAAAGCGTCGGCCTCGAAGCGCTCGCACTGTCGTCTGGGCGATCCCTTGAGTGTGCATCGGCAGGCTCGTCTCGAGCGAAAAACTCCCTGCGCTCCCGGGGTCCAAAGAACTCTCCGATCACTTCCACTCCAAAGAATAGCCGCGTCCGTGACCGCTTCAGGAAGACTCGCATTGGCGAACCCTTCCTCTTCTCCGGATCGATGTGCGTACGCTCGATACCCTCATCCAGTAGCCTGAGGAAGAGGTCCGTAATGGCCTTTCGGTCGCCCCGAAAAGTCAGCCGATCCAGGCAATCACGGGTATCAAGCTCGACGCCTCGCTCCTCGATACGCCCGGCTTTTCGTTCGAGGCATTGATTCAAGACCTTGCGGGCATCGAAGTACGTGAAACCCTCGGTGCGCCCGAGCTCTCGGGCCTGAGATTCGGCCTCTCTTCGCGCCGCACCTTCGGTGTCGAGCTTGTCCGCGAGCCATCGCCGCTCTAGCTCGGCAGCGAGCGCGTAGTAGCGCCGCGAAACAGCCCGGGCCACCCGGGCAAGAAACTGGAGGTCAGAGGTCTCGGGCGAGACCTCGCTCTTCGCCGGGCCAACGCACAGAAGCGCCCGGAGGTGTGAGCCTACCTCGACGGGCGTGGCGAACAGAGCTTTCGTCAGGCGGTCCTTCAGGTCAACCGGGCAGCCATGGCTCGTTTCGAGCGCCTTCACCAGAGCGGAGACAGCTGTCACGCCGCGTGTTACCTCGGCGTCACGGCCGGCGGCCGGGGGCGGCATCCTCTCCGCATCGAGCTCGACGGAACGCTTCGCGGTGCCGAGAGCAAGGCCACTCTCCGCCACGAGCGACAAATTTGCCCTGGGGTCGTCCAGGTCCTTTGGGCTCGCGGCAAAGAGGGCGATGAACTCGACGTCGAGCTCGTCGCGGATCGAATCGAGCAGCTCCGACGTCTCCCGCCGCAAGTCCGAGAACTGGCGCGGCAGCACGCCGTGACGATTATCGATCCGTTCGATGATTCCGTCCTCCGTCATTCTGCGCACGCTGTCGAACTGCCGCATCGCCAGGCGACTCAAGAACTTCGCGAGCTTCACGAGGTTCCGGTCAAGGTCCTCGGAACGACGGGGGATGTTCGCAATCTCCTGCACCAGACGCTCGCGAACCTTTTCATCCACAGGCTCGATGAGGCGGTCGCCAGCATTTTCCGCTTCAACTTCCGCCTTTGTCAGCTTTCCTAGCTTGCCCGTGATCTTGCGAATGCGCAGACGGTCCTCCTCGCCCTCCACTCGACGCCCTGCAATGAGTCCTGCCACAACCCGGCCGCCCACGGTCACAGGAACCAGGTAGTCCGTGAGGCCCATGTGACAGCGAAGGCCAGCTACGCCGGTGTCGCGTGTGGGCAAGTTGGCGCCCGGGGCCGGGTTCAGGAGGCGCCGGGCAAACTTCTGCTCGCACTGCTCACAGGCCTCGTTAGCCCCAGAAAACGCAGGCTTTCCTCCGACACGGCCGTTGCGGAAAAATGTGCAGAAGGGGTCGGGGCGGCGGTCCAACTCGGCGCGGTCGGGGTCGATGCGTCCATACTCATTCTGCGAGACACGCTCGATGAGGGTCACGGCAGATCCGATCGAATCGCTCAACTGCAAGAGGATGCTGACGTCCTCCCGGGAGAGCAGGTCAGTTAACTTCTCGGGACGAAAGGGCCACATGGATGACTCCATTTTTCAAGAGATACGCCAGGTCTTCGACACGGATCGGGTGGGAAGGACACGTCAATTGTATCGGAAGAGTGACGCGCGCAAGAACGTTTTGGACATCTCGCCCGTGCCAGGAACCTGGGAGAACCCAGTCACAGCTCCTGGCGGCAAGCTTCTCGAGCGCCCGCAGCTTGCGGCGAGGGGTACCCCCTGGCTCCGTGCGCGCAGGAGTAGCCGTCGTGGAGAGAGACCATCCAGCAGGCTTCAAGGACGCCACAGGCCTTCACCACGAACGATGGCGCTTCCGCCCACGATCATGGCCCCTTATGATCTTCCACGCTGAATCGTCACGGGAAGACTCGATGGCGGGGAGAAGAGAAGATACGGTGAAGAAGCAATTGCCACTTGCCGAAATCCTTGATTCGCTGCGGTACGATCCGGAATTCCGTGCCAATTTCACGGCCTGGCACGAAATCCCACCCCTGGAGGCACAGTACGCCGAGTTCCCGGCCGAGATCGACGAACGTCTGCGCACCGCCCTCGGTGGGCACGGGATCGAGCGTCTCTACACGCATCAGGTAGCTGCCGTTGAGGCCGCGCTCTCGGGGCGCAACGTGGTCGTCGTAACACCGACGGCCTCGGGCAAGACTCTCTGTTACAACTTACCCGTACTCCAGACGATCCTTGCGAATCCTGACGCCCGCGCCCTCTATTTTTTCCCGACCAAGGCGCTCTCGCAGGACCAGATGGAGGAGCTACACGATCTCGTCACCACTCTCGGCGCCGACATCAAGACCTACACCTACGATGGCGACACCCCCGGGGAGGTTCGCCGCAAGATCCGCGAGGCAGGCCACGTCGTCGTCACAAACCCCGACATGCTCCACACGGGCATCCTTCCACACCACACCAAGTGGGTGAAGCTCTTCGAGAACCTCAAGTACGTCGTTATCGATGAACTGCACCAGTATCGAGGTGTCTTCGGCAGCCACGTCGCGAATGTCATCCGGCGACTGCAGCGAATCTGCAAGTTCTACGGGTCGAATCCCCTGTTCATCTGCTGCTCCGCGACCATCGCGAATCCCCGTGAACTCGCCGAGAATCTCGTCCAACGTCCCTTCACGCTGGTCGAGCGAAATGGCGCGCCTCGTGGCCGAAAAGTCATCGCAGTCTACAACCCACCCGTCGTGAACCGCGAGCTCGGCATCCGCCAAAGTTCGCTGAACGCTGCACGGATGATCGCAACACGCCTGCTCAGCTCGGGTGTCCAGACGATCGTTTTCGCTCCGTCAAGAGTGCGGGTCGAGCTGCTCCTGCGCTACCTACGCGACGCCTTGCCAAGACGAGTCGGCGAGCCGCAGAAAGTTGAAGGCTACCGCGGTGGATATCTTCCGAGCGAGCGGCGCGCCGTCGAACGTGGACTGCGTGAGGGCAGAATCCTCGGGGTCGTCTCCACCAACGCGCTCGAGCTTGGGATCGACATCGGCTGCCTCCAGGCCTCGGTTCTCACCGGCTACCCGGGCACGCTGGCGAGCGCATGGCAGCAGATGGGCCGGGCCGGCAGGCGTACTGGGCTTTCGCTTGCGGTCGTGGTCGCGTCATCCTCGCCGCTCGGGCAGTACGTCGCGCTCAACCCCGACTACCTCCTCGGAAAATCGCCCGAGGAAGGCCGCATTGACCCCGAGAACCTGCTTGTCAGAATCAGTCACGTGAAGTGCGCGGCTTTCGAGTTGCCCTTCAGGGTTGATGAGGACTTTGGCCCCGAGACGGACGAGCTGCTGGAGTTACTCTCCAGGGAGAATGTCCTTGTGCGCTCCGGAAACACGTACCACTGGATGGCCGAGGCGTTTCCAGCAGAAGGCGTGAGCTTGCGCTCGGCCGCCATCGACAACTTCGTGGTGATCGAGAAAGGCCCGAAGCCTCGTTTGCTCGGCGAGGTCGACCGCCCTTCCGCGCCGCTCCTCATCCACGACGAGGCGATCTACATGCACTCGGGCTCGCAATACCACGTCGATCTCCTGGACTGGAAGGAGAAGAAGGCCTACGTGAGGAAAGTTGATGTCGACTACTACACCGACGCAAACCTCGCCGTCGATCTCGAGGTGCTCGACAGTTTTGCGAGAGAGGAGCGCTCCGGGATCGTGGCGGAGCATGGAGAGGTTGCCGTGAAGTGGGTTGCGACAATCTTCAAGAAGCTGAAGCTGCTCACCAACGAGAACGTCGGGTGGGGCAAGATCCAAATCCCAGAGGAGACGCGCCACACGACAGCCTACTGGCTCAGCTTCGACGATAGAGCACTCGAGGGCATCCCGCAGGCCCGTGTGCAGGAGGGGCTCTCGGGCCTCGCCCACCTTCTCCGGCACATCGCGCCTGTCTTCCTCCTCTGCGACCCCCGCGACCTGCAGGAGGTCGCCCAGGTGCGTTCGCCCTTCACCCAGCGCCCCACAATCTTTGTCTACGAGAACCAGCCGGGTGGCGTGGGCATGGCCCGACGGCTCTTTGCGGCGCACGAGAGCCTCATCCGCGTCGCGCTCGACCTCGTCACCCGCTGCGAGTGCGAAAACGGCTGCCCGGGCTGCGTTGGGCCGGGCATCGGCCCGTCCGCTGGCAACAAGGAGGCCGCGCACAAACTGCTCGAGAGGATCACAAGCCATGCTCCAGCGTGACCGCGTCCTGAAGGCGCTCGAGACCCTGCGGAAGGCGGCGCCAGCCGCCGAAACCTCACTCTCGCCGCCAGCTCCCACGGTGCCAATTGAAGCGCAGCTCAACGTCCCGCTCGTCGAGATCCTGGGAGGCGAGTGGCGCGAGACCGAGCAAGGCCTCGCCTTCGTGAAGGATACTTTCTTCGCGCTGGATCACCTGCACGGAACCTTACCCATCGGTGCGCCCCTCGGTGCTGTTGGAGATACCTTCCGCAGAGCCGTCGGGCACGCTGATCCGCCGTCCGTAACTCGCCTCGGATTCTTTGACACGGAGACGACGGGGCTCTCGGGCGGCAGCGGAACCTACATCTTCCTGGCCGGCCTCGGCACCTTCGAAGGTCAACGCTTTCGCCTGAGGCAGTACTTCCTCCCCAGACTCGACGGCGAGCGGGCGATGCTGAGACTCCTCTTTCGCGACATCGCCTCCCTCCATGCGCTCGTCTCCTACAACGGCCGAGCCTACGACCTGCCCCTCCTCCAGGCGAGGAGGACGATGGCGCGAATGCGCGATGCCGAATCGGAGACCCCCTGGGAGATCCCCCACTTCGACCTCCTGCGCGCCGCACGGCGTCTCTACCGGGGTCGGCTCGAGAGCTGCTCGCTCGTGGACGTCGAGAGTCACGTCCTCGGCGTGCGTCGCGAGGACGACGTGCCCGGCCACGCGATCCCCGCCCTTTACTTCGATTACCTCCGCGCGGGCAGGGCCAGCCCGCTACGGAGTGTCTTCCGGCACAACTCGCTCGACATCTTGAGCCTCGCGGGCCTCCTGGCGTCACTCGTTCGACTCTTCGACCAGGCTGGTTCGTCTGCGCTCGAGATCGAGCCCAACGACGCCGTGGCGCTGGCACGGTGGTACGAGCTCGACGGCGACCATCGAGGCGCCGAGTTGCTCTATCGCTCCGCGTTGCCGCGAATGGGACCCAATTCAAACCCCCAGCGATGGGCACGGGCATCTTCGCGCTACGCGCACCTCCTCAAACGCTCGGGGGCTCGCGACGAGGCGCTCGCAGTCTGGCGCAGTCTGTGGGAACAAGGGGACCGCGAGGCCGGCCTCGAGCTGGCGAAACATCTCGAGCACGCGACCCACGACCCCGAGGGAGCCCTGGAGGTGGCGCGAGCAGTGCTCCGCCACTGGCCACCCGGGGACCTGGCAGGACTACGCGCCGTGGAACACAGGATCCAGAGGCTCACGCGGCGCGTGGCGACGACACAGACACATCCCCGGGCGGTAGATACACGCGAGAATTGCGGCAGGATCGTGGAAGAGGGGGCCGCGGCTACCGGAGGCGCCAGGCCTCAAGAGTGATTTCTTGAGCAACGTCCACCGGATTTGAAACTGAAGCACTGCGCAACTCCTCTGCACCGCGTCGATGGGCTCTTTTGCCTGATTCTGCTTGGATTCTCGGGGAGGCAAGCCAGAATAATTCCGATCTTGAGCCAGTGCCACTCCCTGCAAGAACCCGGACAAGAACCCATGCAAGAACCTGACATTCCGAGTCGATCCGCCACAGCGTTCCCGTCAATCCTCTTGCTCCTTCTCCTCGCCACAACGACGCTTCTCCTGTCGTCTGCCACGAGACTCCCTGGCGATAACTGGCCCCAGTGGCGCGGCCCGAATGGAAACGGCACGAGCGATGAGCGCGGACTGAGCGAGAAGTGGTCCCGCACGGAAGGAATTGCCTGGCGTCTCGAGCTTCCAGGGCCGTCAGCCTCCACGCCGGTCATCTGGGGCGATCAGATCTTTGTTACCTCCCCGGCTGCCGAGGACCTCGTACTCGTGGCTGTCTCGAAGGATGGAAGAGAGCTCTGGAGAAAGAAGGTGAGCAGCGGCAACAAGAATTACCGTAACGATGAAGGCAACTCCTCGGCGCCGTCGCCAGCGACCGACGGGAAGCACGTTTGGGCCTTCTTTGGCACCGGAGACCTCGCCTGTTTCGACTTCGCCGGCAACCCGGTCTGGCAAACAAACCTGAAGGATCGCTACGGCGAGTACGACCACTGGCACGGCTATAGCTCGTCCCCGTTGCTCGTGGGCGACACGCTCTACCAGATGTGCATCCGGATTAATGATCCTTACATCGTCGCGCTCGACAAGAACACCGGCAAGGAGCGATGGAAGTCCTCAAGAGAATGCGACGCAGAGCATGAGTCGAGGCATTCGTATGCGTCCCCGGTTCTCTACCGCGACGAAAAGCAGTCGCTGCTCCTCGTGCACGGTGGCGACTGTCTGAGCGCACACCGGCTCGAGGACGGAGCGGAAGTCTGGCGCTGCGGATCCTTGAATCCGAGGGACAACTACAATCGCATGCTCCGCTTTGTGGCTTCTCCTGCAACAGCGCCCGGGCTCGTCCTGATCCCCTCGGCGAAGGGAAACCCGATTCTCGGCGTACGCCCGGACGGCAAGGGCGACGTCACTGCCACCCATGTCGCCTGGCGGCGCGGCCGCGACACGACGGACGTCCCCACGCCAATCATTCACGATGGCCTCGTCTACAACCTTCGCGAGAACGGCGTGCTAATCTGCCTTGACTCGAAGACTGGCGAGGAGGTCTACCTGCAACGGGTCCACTCGACGCGGCAGCGCGCCTCGCCCGTCCTTGCGGACAACAAGCTCTATTGCGCGGACCGCGACGGCGTTGTCCACGTGCTGAAACCTGGCCGCAAGTTCGAGGTGATCTCCCGCAACGAGATGGGTGAGCAGCTGGCGTCCACGCCGGCAATCTCGGGAGGCCGCATCTACCTCAGAACGTTCAACGCCCTCTATGCCGTCGAGAAGGTGCAGGCCCCAACCAAGTAGACCTCACGCGGCCACGAAGGAGACATTTCGAAACTCTGCCCTGTGAGAACACCAGCGGTTCTGCTGCGCCTCCGGTGCGCCGATGGTGGGTGAGCCCTGGTTAAAATGTCCCAATCCTGGCCGCACGGAGCATAATCAGCCCGCCGCACAGTCGTACGCCGGAGACGGGGGCGAACCCCTGGTGCAATGCAGCCTTTGCCCATTGATTCTTGCTTGCCAGCAATCCTAGCCTCCATCAAGGAGCGAGGCGCGCTCGTGCTGGTCGCCCCTCCAGGCTCTGGCAAGACGACCCGCGTGCCACCGGCCATGGCGGAAGGGCTGTCAGCAAGGGGCCGAGTCCTTGTCCTCCCGCCACGCCGCATCGCCGCTCGAGCCGCTGCGGCGCGGATCGCCCGCGAACGAGGCTGGACTGTCGGACGGGAGGTCGGCTACACCGTGCGCTTCGAGAGCCGTGTGAGCCGCGACACGCGCCTCGAGGTCGTCACCGAAGGCATCCTTACCCGGCGTCTGCAAATCGACCCGTTCCTCGAGAATGTCTCGGCCGTCGTGCTCGATGAATTCCACGAGCGAAGCATCCACGCGGATCTCGCCCTCGCGATCCTTCGCGAGGTGCGCTCGACTGCCCGACCCGACCTCGCCGTTGTCGTCATGTCTGCAACGCTCGATCCCGGACCTGTTTCGCAATTTCTCGGCAATGCCCCCGTGGTGACGGCCGGCGGCCGACCCTATCCCGTCGAGATCCGTTACCTCGACGCGCCCGATCGTTCTCCCATCCACGATCTCGCAGCACAAGCCGTGCGCGACATGTGGGACGAAGGTCAGGGCCACGTGCTCGTCTTCCTGCCGGGAATTGCAGAGATCCGCAGGACGTCGGAAGCGCTCGAAAGCTTCTCAAGGTCCACCGGCGCGGTCCTTACGCCGCTTCACGGGAGCTTGAGCCTCGACGAGCAAGAGCGTGCCCTTGGCCCATCCTCGACGCGCAAGATCGTCCTCTCGACCAACATCGCCGAGACATCGCTCACGATCGAAGGCGTCGATGTGGTGATCGACAGCGGAAAGGCAAGAGTCCTCCGCAATGACCCTCGTCATGGAATAGATCGTCTCGAGGTAGAGCGAATCTCGAAGCACTCTGCCGAGCAACGAGCAGGCCGCGCAGGCCGTCTTGCGCCCGGGAAGACGCTTCGGCTCTGGACACGAGCCGAGCAGACGACGATGTCGGAGGCCGACACGCCCGAGATAGAGCGCGTCGATCTCGCCGCCACCGTGGTCGAGCTTCGCTCCTGGGGAGTGGCCGATCCGCGAAGGTTCGAATGGTTCGAGGCACCGGATGCCGCCGCGCTCGAGCGGGCCGAGGAGCTGCTCCTGGCGCTCGGGGCAGTCGAAACACGCAACGGGCCGCTCACCGGGGTGGGAAGGTCCATGCTGACGATTCCAGCACATCCACGGCTTGCCCGGATGCTCGTAGCTGCGCACGCCGTGGGCTTGCTCAAGGAAGGCGCGGCGCTCGCGGCGCTCGTCGAGGAACGCGACATCGTGCCCATCCACTCGGGTCCGCACAGGGTCGCCATGGAAAACCGGAGGGCGAGGGAGGTCGGGCCGTCGGATCTCCTGGTGCGACTCGACCTTCTCGCCGAAGCAGAGCGGGCCTCCTTCCGGCCTGACCGATGCCGTGCGCTGGAAATTGATCCCTTCGCAGCCCGCGCCGTGTCCCGGTCCCGCGATGCGCTCCTGCGTTCGGCCAGAGACTCGCTCGGCCCTGAGCACAAAGCATCCACCAGCGCCGACCCCGAGACGGCGCTCCGGCGCGTGCTCCTTCACGGATTCCCCGACCGCGTCTGCCGGCGACGCGCACAGGGAAGCGATCGAGGCCGCATGACTGGCGGACGCGGTGTCGTGCTTGCGCCGGAAAGCATCGTCAAGGACGATGACCTATTCCTCGCGATCGAGCTGGACGAGAATGTGCGTGGTGAACGGCTCGAGGCAAGAGTGCGCCTCGCAAGCGCTGTACGCCGAAAATGGCTCGAGGAGGACCTGAGTCACTTCCTGAATGAGCGCACCGAGACGCGCTTCGATGCCCAGTCGGAGAAGGTTCGAGCCACAACGGCGATGTGCTATCGTGACTTGCCTCTCGAGGATCCGCGAGAGATCCGGCCGCCGGCGGACGAGGCCGACCGAGTGCTGGTGCAGGCGGCGCGAGAGCGCGTTGATGAGGTTCTTGCAAGGGACGAGACAGCCACCGCATGGCTACTGCGAGTTCGGGCCCTTCGCGAATGGATGCCGGAGCTGGGCCTTCCAGCCTTCACAATGGGGGAGCTGTCCGATCTCCTCGCTTCCGCATGCACCGGCAAAACAAGCTTCGCGGAGCTCCGCGCGGCGGGGCTCATCGGGCCTCTCAAATCAAGGCTGACGCATACTCAACTGTCTCAGGTTGAGCGTAATGCCCCGGAAACGATCCAGGTACCCACGGGAAACCGCATCCGGATCACCTACGAGTCGGGCCGGCCACCAGTCCTCGCTGTTCGTCTGCAGGAACTATTTGGCCTCGCGGACACACCCACGGTGGCGGCAGGCCGGGTGTGTGTGCTGCTCCACCTCCTCGGCCCCAACTACCGCCCGGTACAGATAACACAGGATCTCAAGAGCTTCTGGAGCACAACCTACGCCCAGGTTCGCAAGGACCTGCGCGCCCGCTACCCCAAGCACGCCTGGCCCGAGGATCCCTGGACCGCCTCGCCGCAGGTCGGTGCGAGGCGAAAACGCTCGTAGCGCTCAGTTTCAAAATTCTGCTGCATCCAAAGAATTCTTGAAAACCCGGGAGGGCCTTCGGGACTTCCTCGTTATCGCTCGCCCCTTTCGGCACGCCCAACTGTTTCGGGCCACCGGGCGGGTGGAAGCCTCGAGGAAAGGAGCCTCTCATGTTCAAGTGGATCCGGCGAATCGTTATCACCTGCGTGGTTCTGGGGATCACGGGCGGAATCGTCGTTGGAACCGGCCTCGGAAGCTATGTACGCAGCTCCGGAAGAATGCTCAAGTCGGTGGTCAAGGACTCCGTTCCGATTGAGTTCGAGATCCAGCGAGCGAAGGACTCGCTCGAAGGACTCGTACCCGCCGCGCAGGAAGCGCTCAGGGACGTCGCGCGGGAAGAGGTCGAAGTCGCAAGCCTGGAGAGAGAGATCGTGAACGAACGCGATCTGATCGCCCCCGAAGTGACCAGAATCCAGAAGCTGCGCGACACCCTCAAGACTCAGCTCGCGGCGTACCCAATCGGCGGCCGTGAGTACCGGCGCCAGGATCTGGTCGACGAGCTTTCCCGCAGGCTGGATGGCCTGAAGACGGCCGAGATGCTCCTTCTGGGCAAGGAGGACCTCCTCCGCAACCGCCGCCGAGCCCTCGACGCCGCGGTCGAAAAGCTCGAGAAAACCCGCTTTGCCCGCCTCGAGCTCGCGTCGCAGATCGGGTCCCTCGAGGCCCAGTACCGCCTGATCGAGGCTCAAGCAACCCGCACTCACTTCCAGCTTGACGACTCGAAACTCTCCCAATCGCACAGCATCATCGCGGATCTCAAGAAGCGCCTCACGGTCGCCCAGCGCGTATTGGCGCGAGAAGCGCAGTTCATCGAGGCAATACCGGTCGACACGCCGAATGAGTCGACCGTGATCGAGAGTGTCGACGCTTACTTGCAGAGGAGAGCAGAGCCGGCTCCCCCGGCCAAGCACTTGGTCGCCGAGAGCCGGATTTGAAAATATACTCCTCGCGGGGGAGGTAGACCTCCCCTGCACCGGACTCCTCTGGCGCCAATGGTGAGTGAGCCTTGGCCAGAATGTCTCCATCAAGGCCGCGCGTCGTATAGTTGGGAGTTCAGTAGAATTGGAATACGCACGATGTTCGACTTCCAGCGACAAGTCCGGCTCAAGCAAGCCGAGAACGCCTTCAAGGATGGGCGCCTCGATGAGGCCTTCGCCATCGCATGTGAGAAGGAGATCCGGGATCTTCGTGGTGGGCAGGTCCTGCTCGAGGGCCTCGTCGATCCCCTTCTCGATCGTGCAGAGGAGCACTTCTCTGGTGGCCGTCTGAAGGAAGCTCTGCTGGATGTGGAAAAAGCGCTTCATGCGGGCGGCAACCGGTCGCGTGCCGCCGAACTCCGCAAGGAGGTCGGCAAGGCGATGGAAAAGAGAGCGCTCGAGGGGCGTCGAGTGCGAGAAGCGATAAAGTCGGCGCGCGGCCACTTGCTCCACGGCAGCCTGCACGCGGGTCTCGAGGTGCTCGATAGTGCTCCGGGAGGCTCGACCGAAGCTGAGCAACTCCGCCGTGAGGTGGAAAGCCTGAAACGAAGGGCCGCCGAGGCTCGCGCCCGCGCAAGCGCTTTCCTGAGTCAGGGCGATCTGATCGAGGCCTTGACCGCGCTCTGGGAGGCGACGGCTGCCGACGCCCGAGACGAGGAGCTTTCCGAGCTCAAGTCGAGGGCAAAGAAATTGACCGTGGAAGCGATCGCGGACGCGATCGAGAAGGGTGAGCTCGCGACGGCCTCCGCCTTGACTTCGCGACTCTTGCAATCCGTTGGTGAAAGCCTCGAGGCCCGCCGGTTTGTGACCACACTCGGCCTCTGCAACGAGACAGCTCGGGCCCTCCTGCACGGTGACCTTGACGGAGCTCGCATCGCCGTCGCCCGTCTCGAGAGGCAGCTGCCAGGGACGACCTGGGTCCAGGAAGCGTGCTTGGCTGTCACGGAGGCTTTCGACGCGTTGGCGACCGTTCGCTCGGGGCCTCTGGGCCAGCAACTCGAAGCGCGTGAGGGCTACCGACAGACGGCGCAAAACTCCCCGTCGTTGGGTGAAGGCGCCGCCGTGCAACCCCCGCTGGCAACGATCCACGGACCCGAGGCTCCACCGCTTGATCCTTCCAGCTCGCCTCCGACCCGCGCTCGCGAAAGCATGCGGTGGATTCTCTGGGTGGACGGCGTCGGCACTTACCTGATTCTCGGCAGCCCTCGAATCTCTCTGGGTCGAACGGGCTCCTCCGCTGACCCCGAGATCGCTCTGGCCGTCGACATCGCCGGCCTTCATGCCGAGATCTTTCGAAGCGAGGACGACTACTTTCTCGTGGCCGCACAGGGCAAGGTCGAGATCGCCGGCCAGAGCGTGACGAGACGTCTCCTTTCGAACGGCGACTTGATGGTCCTTGGTGCTGCGACGAAGATCCTCTTCGAGCTGCCCTCTCCGCTAACCCCTTCCGCGCTCTTGACCTTGAAAAATCAGAGAATTGAGCGCGATGTGCGGAAAGTGATCTTGCTCAAGGATAACCTGCTCATGGGTGCCAGTGAGAACTGTCACGTGCAGGTCTCGGCGAGGCCCAGTGGATCTTGCCCGGTGATTTTGAGCCTTGGTCCAGCCGGCCTTGTCTGCAAGGCGGACGATGGAATCCAGCTCTCGGGCCAACCGGCCGGCCGTCAGGCTCTGCTTCCCCTGGGCGCTCGTGTGCAAATTGGCGAGCTGACCTTTACGATTACCAACGCGCTTGAAAACCTTGAAACTTGATCGAACCTCCGAGAGGAACTGTGGCAGGGACGTATCGATATCAACACGGAGACAGACCCGTAGAAGGCTACACAATCCTTCGCGGGCTGGGCCGGGGAGGCTTCGGCGAGGTCTATTACGCCATGAGCGACGGTGGCCGTGAAGTGGCGCTCAAGGCCATCCAGCAAAACCACGACATCGAGCTACGCGGCGTCCGTCATTGCATCAACCTCAAGAGCCCACATCTGGTCTCGATCTTCGACGTCAAGAGGAACTCTGACGGCATCCCCTTCGTGATCATGGAGTACGTCGCGGGGCCTTCACTGCGCGACATCCTGCGCAGAGAGGAGCGAGGCCTTGGCATGGAAAAAGCGGCCTACCTCTTCCGTGAGATCGCAAGGGGTCTCGCTTACCTCCACGACCGCGGCGTTGTTCACCGGGACCTCAAGCCAGAGAATATCTTCTACGAGGATGGCTACGCGAAGATCGGCGACTACGGCCTCTCGAAGTGCATCAGCATTTCCCGCCAAAGCGGGCAGACCCTATCGGTGGGCACCGTGCACTACATGGCGCCCGAGATCGGCTCGGGAAACTACCACCAGGGAATCGATATCTACGCGTTCGGGATTATCCTTTTTGAGCTCTTGACCGGAAACGTCCCCTTTAACGGCGACAGCATGGGCGAGATCCTCATGAAGCATCTCACCCAGGAGCCGGACGTTTCGAAGCTGGATCCTCACTTTCAGCCGATCGTCAGGAAGGCGCTTGCGAAAAATCCCGGCGAAAGATTCCAGAGCGCCAGGGAGATGGTGGACTCAGTCTTCGCGAACGAAGCACTCGCGGCGGCCGTGGCAAGACTCGACGGGCCAAGCTTCCTGAGCACCGCGCTGCCCGCCGGGGCCCTTCAGGACAGTCCCCGTGGCGTGGAGACTGCTCCCCCTCCCCCATCAGAGCCTCCGCCCCAAAGAGCGCCCTGGATCTCGCCCAACCCTGAGCCCGTTGCCGCCTCAGACACCGATTCGCTGCCCCAGTCGGAAGTTCAGTCCGGCTGGAAGTTTTTCCAGGAGCAACTCGTCCCCGCCCTGGCGGCTACAGGCGCCTGTGCGATGGGTTTGTCGCTTTTCACAGGCCGATTCGTTCTCCACGGCGTTCTATCCAACTTCATCATTTTGGGCGCGGCGTCGGCTGCCATCCTCACCGTTGAGCATTCTTTCGCGCCTCGGTTTCGTTTGGCCCCAGGTTTTGTGCGGCGTTGCGCGACGATTGGAATCGTCAGCCCCGTCCTTGTGGTGGCCCTCGGCGCACTCAAGCTCTTCAGCGCCCCAGGAATGGACCCAACCCGCTACGCCCCAGGCCTCTTGCTGGGTCTCTTCGCGGTCGACTGGAACGCTCGCGCTCGCAGGGATCGCCAGGAGCAGGTCTCCGTGCTCCTGGCACTGTCCGCCGGACTCTTCGGCCTCGTGGTTGGAGTGATGGTACTCACGAGGGGTGCTCCCGGCGGATGGGCTCTCCTCTCCTCGTTCGGTCTCCTCGCATCGCTGTCGCTGATCGTCAATGCCGCGAGCCCGTTCACGCCGATCTCAAAGCGCCGTCGGACAGGAAGCAAAACTCCGCCCGTGAGCCACGAGACCCCGACGGCTGACGCCCCCGGGCCTTCCTGGAAGGGCAAGGCGTTGCTATCCCGGAACACATTCGCATCTCCCCCACCACAATGGGCACCTCCACCCCTGCGGCCAAGGACAGGGGACAGCCCACAGCGCCTCACTCGGCCTCGCCGGGGTCGAGTGCTCGCCGGTGTCTGTGCCGGGTTCGCAGAGCGATACGGCTGGGATCCGGCACTGGTGCGCATTATCACTGTCATCCTCTTCCTTTCCGGTTTTGGCTCACCGTTCCTTGTTTACCTGGCCTGTTGGATCTTGATTCCCAGCGAGAGAGTGCCAGCTCCGGCAACGATGCCACCGAGCGCAAGTCCGCACGCGGCGCCTGGCCGGCGCGGTGGCCTCGCCCTCGTGACCGTGGGATCTCTCTTTCTGATCCTCTCGGGCATCCTTGGGCTTGCGCTCGGATTGATCGACAGCGGATGGGCTTCCGAGATCCTGAAGCCCTTCGTTGCCCACGAACGATGGGCCCGTCTGACCACGACGAAGGCCGAAAATGTCGGTCTCGTCGCGGTGGGCACGTTCGCACTTGCGTGTCTTTGCTTCCTTGCGGCACGGCTGCGTGAAAGCGCAAGCCATGCCCTGCGCGGTCTTGTCGGCTGGAGCGGCTTCGGCGTCTGCTTTGCGGGGCTCTTGACGGAGACCACAAGGGCCACACAGGAGTGGAGCCGAGGTTCCCCTGCGTCGGATTTATCCTCGCAGATTATCCCGTTCCTGGGCTTTTCCATCCTGGGCGTCGCGAGTCTGGTCATGCTGGGCTGGCCGAGAAAAAGGCGAAAGTCGTCTTCGAACCTCATGGCAGAGGCCACGGGAGGCACCATCACATGAAGTACGTAATAGGGCTCATCCTGATGTCAGGGTCCTTTTTCCAGGCCGAGCGCGGCCTGGATCCCGGCGAGGCACTCCCGACGGTCGTGACCCGCGCCTCCGATGACCTCGCCGCCTGGCAAAGCCTCGATGCGCTTGCCCCGAGGGATCCCGGTGCGCCATCCTGGCTCTCAAACGCGGCGGATTCAAAACCCTGGGCCCAATATTTCGCAGGGTTCGGGTTCAAGGGCCGGCAACCGGGCCCTGGGGGCCATCTCGTCGGCTATTCAGAACACTTCGAGCCGACTCCGGAGCTGGCGCAGTCGACGGCTCGCGAGTCCGTGATCCGTCAACTAGTCACGCTGAGCTTGTGGCAGATCATGAAACCTCAGGAAGATGCACTACTTGGGGAGGGCGACCTTGAACAGCTCTCGAAAGCCATTGCAGGCGAACACCGGCGTGAGCTCACGACCAGGGTCCGGGAGTGGTACGACCAGTCTGTCCAGATCCATGGAGAGCCCGTCTATCGCTCGGCGGTCCTTGTCGAAGCGCCCACTCCGGACAAGCTCCAATCGGTGGCCCGCCAGGCGTTCCAATCTGCGCACGAGTGGAGACTCCAGCGCCGTCGGGCAATACTTTTTCGAGCGGGGCTGCTGGTGGCGGGAGCGATCGGAGTGCTCGGCGTGCACGCTGCCGCAAACGCCGCGTCGAGGGGCCATTACGCAGGATCGCTGAGGATCCTCTCGGCGCTTGCGTACGTCGCCCTCGCTTTCTGGATCGTCATGGCATGAAGGGTAAGCCACCACCGATGAAGGATGAAAGTCAGCTCAAGGGGGAAGGCGACCGATTCCTCATGGATTGCATCCAGAGAGGCGATCCAGCCGCGTTTCAACAGCTCGTGGAGCGATTCACCGGACGATTGGCCGCCTATGCGACGCGTCGAGCAGCCGGTACCGGGATCGATCCCGAGGATGCGGTGCAAGAAACCTTTCTGGGTCTCCTTCAAAGCATGGAGAAGGACCGCCATCGCCTCGGCGAGGTTCGCTCGCTCGAGGCCTATCTCTTCCAGATTTTGCGCAACAAAATCATTGACCTCTCCGCGAAGCGCCCGGAGGCGCACGGACTGCGCCGCATCCCGATCGCGAGCGAGGACTCGGACGGCAAGGTCAAAGGCCATGAGCCCATTGCGTCCGTCGGATCGCCTTCGAGCTACCTGCAGAGGGACGAGGAAGCACAGGTCCGCATCCGAATTCTTGCCGACATCCTCGACGAGGTCGTGAGTCTCCTCAAGGAGGAGAAAAACTTCCGCGACTTGAAAATTCTCGAGCTCCTGTTCCTTTCTGGCTTGAAGAATCGTGACATCGCGGCGCTGGTGGGAACCAGCGAACCGACCGTCACGCGAGCCAAGCAGGATGCGCTCGAGCGGCTGGCCCGTGCGGCAGCCAGGCACCCCCTGTGCGGTCGAAACTCTGCGCTCCACGACGACGAGGTGCACACCAGCGACCTGATCCGCCGCGTCTGGAGGCAAAACCTGATCTCCTGCGTGAAACGCAGCACTTTGGGAGCCTACGCCCTTGGCACGCTCGAACGGGGGTGGAAGGACTACATCGCCTTCCACCTGGAGCACGTGAGCTGTGAGACCTGCGCCGCCAATCTCGAGGACCTGCAGACCGAGGGCAAAGTGAATCGACGGCGCGCGAAGGAGCGAGTCTTTGCCTCAAGCATCGGCTTCCTGCGGCTTCTCGGGGGGCGGTAGGCTCGTGTTGGAGTCCGGATAGATTCGCCCCTATCAGCCCTCCAGCACACGCCGAGTTCGCTGGAGAGCCATGGCGTGTGCCGCATCATCGAGAGCGGGCCAACCGGGCAGGGCTTCGGCCACGTCCTCCAGCTCGACCCACGATCGACAGCCTGCGTACCCCTCGGTCCACTGCATTGTCACTGGCGGCTCGAGCGCGAAAACTCGCAGGAGCAACACGAAGAGAGGATTCTCCGGCTTGTAGTCGACTCGCATTCGCACGTACTCCTCCGTCCAGATATGCTCCTCGGCGAGGCGAAAAGCCCTGCGGGGATCATCAAGAACCACCACCGATTCCAGCCGGGCAAAGGTGTCGAAGGAGATGCTCAAAGGAGTCGAGGGGGGTCGAAGAAACTGCGCGTACCGCACTGCCTCTGCCGGCTTCAAGAGCTCCGACTTCTGATGCTCCCACGCCGGAGCCAACAGAAACTCGGAATGGGCGGCCTTGAACTCCCCGTGCGGCTCATGGATTCCACCCTTGCGAAGAAGAAGCGTCTGGCGACCTTCACGCAGGGCTTCGACGACGCAGGCCCATTCCTTCAGGGCATGTCGGGCTCGGATGGGGGTCACGCGCTTGATTGTAAGGCATGAGGCACAAGTTGAGGACACCTGGCACCGGGGTACCTTGACGATCACCGTGGAAAGGGAGGAGAATCCCGCCCCACAGCCCCATGACCAAACCCAACAAGATCCGCATCGCAATCATCGGCGTCGGCGCCGTTGCCGATTACCACCACGTCCCCGGAATCAAGCTTGACTCCCGCGCGCAGCTTGTGGCCCTTTGCGACCCCAACAAGGAACTGCTCGAGCAACGCGTGAAACAGTGGGGCCCCGTGAAGAATACCACTCGCCATGAGGACATCGCCTCCGACCCCGCCATCGACGCGGTGATCATTTGCACGCCTAACCACACACACTGCGACGTCACGCTGGCGTGCCTGCGAGGGGGCAAGCATGTCATGTGCGAGAAACCGCTGGGACTTAACTTCGGTGAGTCCGCGCTCATGTTCCGCGAAGCGAAGTCCCGTAACTTGCGCCACATGACAGCTTTCACGTACCGCTTTGCGCCCTCCATGAGATACCTGAAACGCATGGTCGACAGCGGTGCCCTCGGCACGCCGCGACACTTTCGCAGCCAACGCTTCCTTGACTGGCCCGAGACGAGTTGGTCGTGGCGCCAGTACAAGAAGCTCGCGGGCGCTGGAGACTTGTTCGACATGACGATTCACCGCATCGACTTTGCACAGGATCTCATGGGCAACATGACCTCGATCTGTGGCGCTGTCGCCCAGTACGCGCCGCGCACGAGGAACCCTGATGGATCATCGTGCGCTCCAAGCGAGGTCGACGACTGGTCAGCGCTGATTTGTCAGTTCGAGCGAGGCGGTGTCGGCGTGCTCGAGGGCAGCACGCTCATGAAGGGCTATCACAACGAGGGCGTCGGCCACGACTGGGCGGAGGTGAACGGCAGCGAGGGCACCGCGGTCTACCAACTCAAGGAGCCCAACTCCATCCTCGTGGGGAAGCACGGACAATCGCTTCTCAAGGTCGACGTACCGGCGGACTTGCTGGCACCCCGGGGAAGTCCCCGCGACCCTGGCCACGGCCTTCCAAGTACCGTCTTCCGCTACGACCTCGTTTATGAGTTCGTCTCGGCGATCATCGAGGGCCGCGATGCCATTCCAGGTTTTGACCACGGTGCCCGGGCGCAAGCAGTGGCCGACGCCGTCCTCGAGAGCTTCGAGAAACGGATCTGGGTCCAGATCCAGTCGAAGCTCGAAGGATAGCGGGCCATCCTTGAGCAACCGGCACCGGTGTGATGACCCATGCGGACGCTTCGCCCCAGAGCTTGGTAGCACCCACCCCGGTTCATCCCTGAAAAACAGCCAGCACCCCAATCACTTCTCGCCAATCTTTCGTCCCTGCCACAGTCAGAGGCAGCCGGATTCGACTTGCGAAAAGCGCGCCGATGCATGCCTCGAAGTTGGCGCCTTGATGCCAGAAGAATCCGCCGGCTTGTCCAGCACGGCAAGCAAGGTGAACGCGCCCAGCTCGCGGAGCCCTGGCGTGGCATTCAGCAGCGAGTTGAAGGGTCGCAGAAGACCTCTCCACTTCGTGTCCTTCTCTGGATTCACCCGGAAGACGCGCGGCTCGAAGCCAACTGCCGTGGCGTGGCGACGAAAGCGCGAGACCGTGATGCGATTCAAGTGGCCGACTATGTCTTCGTAGCGCGCGGCCGCTTGGCCAGGGCGAAAAACCTCTCGCCTCACCTCGAGCACGACCTTCTCCGAGAAGAGCAAGTGCACCCAGGGCACTCGGGTAAAATCAAACATGTGCGCCCCGTAGGGACTGAGCCAGAGCGGGCCAAAACGAGTCAGGAGAGCTCCGCCTGGGACGAGACAGTCATAAATTTTTCCAAGACATTGTCGCGCATCCAGGATGTGCTCAAACGAGGCAATACTGAGGACACAGTCAAATGTCTCGGGACGTCTCCACCCGGTGACGAAATCGAGACATTCGAAACTCGCGATATGTCCGACTCCCTCCACTTCTGCGTTGCGGCGAGCACAGTCGATCCGGAGCGGATCCAGATCGACGCCAACCACCCGTCGCGCTCCAGCCTTCGCAAGCCCAATGGCGACGTCTCCGTAGCCACAACCGATGTCGATCACACTCAAACCCCGGAACTGTGTGAACTGACCGAAAAAGTCCACATGTTTTCTGGCCTTGAGCAAGTTGTAGGGAAGTCGCTCTGTGCGCACCGCCACAGCCTCCTCGCTGAGACAGTTTCGGTCATGCGAAAGCTTTCGGAGGATCGTACCCAAAGCGGCGTCACGGATGTCAGCGAGGATCTCGCGCCATTGCACGGTGCGCCTGGCCAAATGGGTTCCCGGACCCGCCGATCGTGGCTCTCTCGCTAAAGTCTGGAGCTGCATGAAATCTCCTTCGTCCTGTCGGGTGCCTGCTTGTGACGACGAAGGCTTTATCGGTTTGCAGCTGATAATCGCTTGAGCAAAATGGGGCCGTTCCGCTGAACTACCGATAACGGCTCATGGGGCCGTAACCCAGGATCGGAGACTCCTTGCCTGGCGCGCCCTACGAGACCTTCAGATCGAAGCAGTAAAGGATCTCTTGGTCCCGGAGAAAAAGCCGGCCCCCCGTGATTACCGGGTGCGTCCAGATTCGACCTGCAGGCTTCCGGAGCTTGGTCTGTGGGTCGAGCTTGAATCCGCCGTGCTGCTTCCAGCCCAGGGGCGAAGCCTCGATCAAGACGACCGTGCCCCCGTCTTCACTGAGGAGATAGAGCATCCCGTCGGCACAGCCGATCGCGCCCTTTCCGAGATTCTTCTCGGCCCAGATCCGCTTGCCGGTGGAAAACTCCTGGCAGACCCAGCCTGGCCCATCGGAGTACCCATACACATGGTCACCGACCAGAATGACTCCTCCGTGGTGGTTCTTCATCTCCTTGTTGAAGTAGACCTCCATAACTTTGTGGCCCTCACCCAGCTTGAGAAGCTTGCAGCCAACGCCGTAGCCACTCGTCACGTAGAGGAGACCATCGCGAAAGATGGGCGTCGGAACTACAGCCGTCTGGCCTGGCCAATCAGCACGCCACAGAAGTCTCCCGTCGGAGGCGGCGATGCCAACGATGCTTTTCTTGGTGAGCTGAATGTACTGGCGTTCGCCGTTGAAGTCGGCAGGAACAATGGAAGCGTACTGGGCACCGTCCGTGAAGTCCTTCGACTGCCACAGCACGTCCCCGGTCTTCTTGCTCAAGGCCACCATTGCGCCCTTCTTCTCGCCGGGGGTGCAGACGACCCTTTCACCGTCGACCAGCACGCTCTCCGTGTAACCCCAGTCCGGGACTTTGCCGCTCAGGCTCTCCATGCTCCTTTTCCATGCGAGCTTTCCATCCTTCGCCTCAACACAGATGAGCGTGCCCTGGCCGCTCAATGCGTAGACGTGGTCGCCATCAACAGTAGGTGTGCTGCGTGGCCCATCGCCCCAGTTATTGGAGAGGACACTGCCGATATCAGCCGCCCAGACCTCCTTGCCCACGTTTGCATCGAGCGCGATGAGTTGCTCCTTGTCCTTGCGCGCTCCCAATGTGTAGAGTCTGTCGCCCACGATGGAAAAGCCCGAATACCCCATTCCTGCGTTCTGAAAGAGCCACACTCGCTTGGGCCCGCCCTCCGGCCATTTCTTCAACAGCCCTGTGTCCTTCGAGATACCCGTGCGATCAGGTCCACGCCAATGCGGCCAGCTGGCTTCGGCTCCAGATACAGCCAAGTTGCCGCTCATGAGAAACATTACAAGAACGATTCTTCGAGTCATGATAACGATCCTTGGAGGTGTGGATATTTGCGCCTACAACTCTTACATGTCTTTGGTCGTTGCCGCAACATCAAGAAGGCGTGCATCTGCAGACACAAGCCAGCACAGGCCGGCGTCTTCAAGTGGTCGATCCTTTTCCAGGCGCCTCGTGAGCCATCTTGCGGAGCTGTTTCAGATCGACCTTGCCCGTTCCAAGCCTTGGCACCTCGGCAACACGAACAAAAGCGTCTGCGCGCGGAAGCCACAGATTGGGCAAATTCTCGACCGGCAGATTCTCAAAGAGCTCCTTGAGCTGCTCGTCGGTCACGGTGTGGAGCACGGCAAGCCTCTCACCCTTCTTGTCGTCGGGTAACGAGGTGACGAAGAATGCGGGCTCAACCAGACCGAGCGCGTGGTTCAACGCCTCCTCGACCTTCACATGCGGCACCATTTCGCCTGCGATCTTCGAGAAGCGCGAGAGGCGGTCGGTGATCGTGATGAAACCGTCCTCGTCGAGCGTGGCAATGTCGCCCGTCGTGTACCAGCCATCCCTGAGCACCTCGGCCGTCAGCTCGGGCCTCCCGAGGTAGCCCTTCATGATGTTGGGGCCTTTCACGAGAAGTAACCCAGGCTTGCCAGTCGGCAGAGGATCGCCAGTCTCCGGGTCAACGATCCGCACACTCACACCCGGCAGAGGGTGCCCGACCGTACCACGCTTGCCACCCACCTGGAAAATCCCGCGGCCGCGGAAGTCCGGGACGTTGACCGAAACCATCGGAGATGCCTCGGTGCAGCCATACCCTTCCATGGGCTCCACGCCGAAGCGCTCACGGAAAAGCTCCGCAGTTGGCGCCGTCAATTTTTCGGCACCGGCGATGACGTAGGAGACAGTGCCAAAGTCGCCAGGATCGCACCTCCGGGCGTAGTTGTTGAGAAAGGTGGGGGTCGCGAAGAACATCGTGGCTGCGTGCTGTTTCGCAAGCTCTCCCACCGTTCGCGCGTCGAGCGGGTTAAAGTGGTAGATTGCGGCCATTCCGGTCAGAAGGGGCGCCCAGAGGCCTCCCGTGTAGCCCGTTGAGTGGAAGAAGGGGAGCACGGCGAGCACGCGATCCCTGGAGCCGAGCTGAAGGATCTGCGTCACACTTTGGACATTTGAGAGGATGTTGAAATGCGTTTGCAATACCCCCTTGGGATCGCCCGTCGAGCCGCTCGAAAAAATCACGGTCGCCACGTCATCCATCTCGATTTTCCGAGCTCTGCACCAGCAGCGGAGCAGCGGCGCCGGCAAGAGCCAGGCGGCCAGGCTATCGAGCATTCTGACAAACGCGCCGTGGCAGGTCGCGAAGTCCTCCACGTGGAGGAACCGTGCAGGAATTTCGATCTTGAACTTCTCGAGGAAGGCACGTGACGTGACGACGTTACGAATGCCCGTCTGCTCGATTGCAGAGCGGATCGCCTCGGCGGAAGCCGTGTAGTTGAGGTTGACCGTGGACTTTCCGAGCAGCGACGCCGCCACGTTGACCACGGCGCCAGGCACGGATGGCGGGAGCAGGATGCCCACTGCCTCCTCGTCCTTGACGATGCGCCGGAGGATGCGTGCCAGGTGCACAACCGAGGCAGCTAACTTGCCGAAGGACATTTTGCGGCCGCTGGAATCGACGAGGGCAAGCAGGAACGGGTGATGACGCGCGAACCGCAGGAAGGACCAGGGCAGCGGGCTCTGCCAGTTCTTGCGCAACTCGAAGGCTGCGCTACCAAGCTCTTGAACCGCCTGGCGGATTTCCTCAATCCGCGCGCTTGCCGGAAGCGGCTTTCCGAAGCTCACCGTGACGGGATAGGGCAGCCTGAGCGGCAGCTTCCAGAAGAACTTCTTGCCGGAGAAGCTGAAAATGCTTCCCCAGACCTGGTCAAGGTGGACCGGAATCACCGGGGCCGCGAAGTTCTTGAGGATTCGCTCTGTCCCGGCGCGGAAGGGCAGCATCTGACCCGTTCTCGAGATCTGTCCCTCGGCAAAAATGCAAACGAGCTCTCCCGCCTCGAGCGATGCCGCAGCCTCCCTCAAGGCGCCAATGACAGCACGGGGACCCTCCTCCGCTGCGATGGGGATCACCCGCATGATACGGGAGAGTCCGCGAAATATGGGAAGCTGCGCGATGCCCTTGTAAACGATGAATCGAATGGAGCGGTGCGTCGACGCGAGAACCAGGAGCCCATCTGCAAACGAGACGTGGTTTGCGACAAGGAGAGCAGGACCGTGAAGCGGCAAATTCTCGGCGCCAACAACTCGCACCTTGTAAATCGTGTTGGTAATCAGCCAGAAGATGAGCCGAATGAATTGTTGCGGAAGTAACGTGAGCACGTAGATCGTTCCTGCAATCGTGGCCACGCCACAGATAAAAAAGACCTGCGCCGGATTGAAGGAGAGCACTCTCAAGAGTAGCCAGAGAGTTCCCAGAGCGATGGGCATCCCGCTGAAGGCCAGGAAGTTCGCCGCGGCAAGCACAGTGCCCTTCTTGTCCAACGGAGCCTCCTGTTGCAACAGCGTCTGAAGCGGCACGATAAAAAACCCACCGGCCACGCCGAGGAGACCCAGCGAAAAAAGCGTGCAAGTGAATGGCGTAAATCCAGTGCCCATCCTCCAGGCCCAGAACAGGAACACGCTGAACGCGGCCATTCCCAGGGAGCCGATCGGAACGAGGCCAAGCTCCACTTTTCTGCGCGACAAGAACCCGGCAACAATGCTTCCAATGCCGATTCCGAAACCCACTGCCCCCTGCAGCATCGCAATGCTGGTCACGTCGAGATTCAGGATGCTGTTGCCATAAAAAAGCAGGTTGATCTGCAGCAGGCACCCCAGCGCCCAAAAATACGCCACGCCCAGTGTGGTCAATCGCAGTGTTCGATCCGGGAAAACCAGACGAAACCCGGCTGCAAGCCCGGCAAACGGGTTCCAGCGAAAAGGCATCGTGGGAGCAGCGGACGGAACATTGGCCACGCAGAGTGAGGACATCCAGCCAACGCCCGCAATCGCAATCAAGACGATCCCGCCCTTGTACAGATCCGAATCGAAAACCTTGAACAAGAAGCCCCCCATCGTTCCGCCAAGAATGATGCAGAGGAAGTTCGTCAACTCCATTACTCCGTTCCCCCGGGCCAGCGCAGCCGGCGCAAGGAGCTCGGGGAGAATCCCATACTTCGAGGGGCTGAAGAATGCGCTTTGCGTCGCCAACAGAAAAAGAATGGCAAGCAAAACCAGGTAGCTTCCATGGTAGAGCCCCACAAATGCGCCGGCCATGAGAACAATCTCCACCGCCTTCAGCCAGACGATGACCCGACGTTTCGAGAACCTGTCGGCGAGCCAGCCAGCATGCGATGAAAAAAGGATGAACGGGGCAATGAAAATCAGCGTGGTCGTGATGGTGAGGCTGAGCTGTTCTTCAAATCCCTTGGCGACGCTCTTGAGCGCGAAGAACGTCAGAAACCCCTTGAAGAAGTTATCGTTGAAGGACCCCAGTGCCTGGGCGACGACAAGCCCTGCAAAACTTCGCTCATCCGATTTTGACCGTGGCTCGTCCATGTCGGTCATTATCGGAGCAGCTCGTCATAGGACTGAATGGTCTTTTCGACCATCGCGTCCACGCTGAATCCACTCCTTACCGTTCGATTCCCCTCCGAGGCCAGCTCCCGGGCCTCTTCGGGGTTCGCAAGAAGATGCTCGATGGCCTGTGCAATTCCGGCCGAATCGCCAGGCTCAACCAGAAGGCCGTTAATACCGTCGCGAATCACCTCCGGGATACCGCCGACGCGACTGGCGACCGTCGGGCGACAAAGGAGGAGGGCGTCGAGAATCGAAGTGCCGAGTCCCTCCTCCAGCGTGGGGAAAACGAAGACATCCAAGGCATTCAAGATATCGCCAATGTCGCATCGAAATCCAACGAGCCGGAACCGGTCCGAAATGCCCAGCTCTCGGGCCTGCCGATTGAGCTCGGCATGCAGCTCGCCCTCGCCGACGACGACAAAGGCGCAGTCCCTGCGCCGTGCGACTTGCGCGGCGGCATCCACGAAATGCGAGAAGCCCTTGTAAGGCACGAGCGCGCCGATGCAGCCCACAAGTGGGACACCCTCGGGAAGCCCCCACTCTCGCAGGAGCCGCACACGGCCCTCCGCGCTGGCGCTTCTGAAGCGTTCGGGGTCAACGCCGCTATGGACGATCCGGATCAGTTCCGGATTCACACCATCGTGCACGAGCACATCTCGCACGGACGCGCTGACGGTCAGATAACGGTGGACGCCGTAGCAGTACTTGATCCAGTTGAGCCCCAGAAAAGAGTGGCGGTAGATGGAAAAGTTCACGCGGCGCGAGACAACCCGCCTCATCCCCTTCTCGGCAAGAAGCGAGGCGCAGACGCCAATGGTGTGAGTGCGGGACGTATGCATGTGGAGCAGACGGGGCCGCAACCTTCGTAGCTTGCGTGCGAGGCGAAGCATCGAGAGGATGTCAGCCTCGGAGCGGATTCTCAAGGCGTGCGTCTCGAACCCCGCACCCAGCGCTCGCTCGTACAGCGGGCTGCCGGGAGCAGCGAAGAGCACAAGGGGAAAACCTCGGCGGCGCAAGCCCTCAAGAAGGTAAAGCGTCTGCTGCTCTCCCCCTCGCCAGGTGGGTTCCGTGTTGACGTGCGCGGTGAGGAACTTCACGTCAGCCTCGCAGCGAAAGGAGAGTTTTCTCGAGAAGATCGGTTGCTTTGTCGAGGCTGTAGCGCTGCTCGATCACGCACCGCGCGGCTTGGCCCATTCGCTCCCGGTCACTGGAGCTCGCAAGAAGTCTGCCAATGGCCGCGGCCATCGAATCCGGGTCGTGAATGGGCACGACCAGCCCGAGCTCACCGTGCGTCACCACACCCGGCAAGCCGCCGCAATCGGTGACGACGGCCGGTCGGCCTTGCCACATGCTCTCCAGGAGCGTGTTGCTACAACCCTCGTCTCGCACCGAGGGCATGACCAGCAGATCCATCGCACTGAGAAGATCGGGCACGTCGCGCCGAAATCCAAGAAACAAGATAGATTTCTCGATACCTAACTGGAGCGCAAGGTTTTTCAGCCCACGCTCCTCCTCACCCTCACCTACCACGAGCAGCCTGGCGTCAGGCACCCTGGAAAGCACCTGTGGCCAGGCTCGCAGGAGGTCCGAATGCCCCTTCATCTTGGCCAGACGGCCGATAGCCCCCGCGACGGGAGCGCCAGGAGGAAGCCCGAGCTCACTTCGGAGCCGCGATCGGTCACCAGGAAACCCGGTGCGCGTGTCGATGCCGTTCGGGATCAGAACAAAGAGTGAGGGATCCAGAAAATCCACACTCTTGAGCATGCAGTCGCGGATGGCCAGCGAGTTGACAATCACACGCGCCACCACACGAGTATAAATCCACCTGGAGAGCAGACCCTGTTTCACCGGCCGCACCAGCCCTCGACGCTGGATGATCTTGGCTCCGGAGCAGCGGCACGCAATGGCGCCAATCCAGAGGTCGCGCCCGACATTTCCGATCACGGCCTCGATCCGCTCATGCTTCAGATACTTGCCCAGGCGGAACGCCGAAATCAGTCCGCGGCCAACCGAAAGAGGGGCCGACCAGGTCTCGATTCCAGCCTCACGGGCACGAGCTTCAAGCGGTGTGCCGCGGCCACAGGCGATCACGGCGTGGTGCCCTCGCCCACAAAGCGACCTGGCCGCATCGACACACCACTTCTCGCCACCACCCCACTTCACAATGGAGTCAAGAATCGCCACGCGCAGCGCAGCGCGATGAGTCAGGCTCTTCGTAAACATCTGGCGAGCAGTTTGTTCATCCCCGTGGTTCCGCTTCCACGTGGAGCAGCATAGCCACGGATTCCGCGTCGAGCAAGGCGAACGCAACTCACCCCGCTCAGATTTATATCCAGCCGCCCCGCGCAAGCAGCCAGGACCCTGGTTCCCAGGATCCCCTGGACGGAAGCGGGAGAGAGGACCTGTAAAATTCCAGGAGTCAACCTGCCGCTGCGAGGGTAAGATCTGTTCGTCTCGGAGAGCAGGGGTTCCCGAGGAGGTCCCGGAGGGCTCATGGCAGTCTCGATTCCATCCACCTGGAGCACGGCTCAAGCCGCGCTTCGGACGACCACGGCGAGTTCTTTCAGCCTCGCGCTCCTGGCCATTGTGGCACGTCCCGCGATCTGTGTCGCCGGGGACCCCGTCGTCTACAGGATCGAGGGAACGGACTCGGCCCAGCAACTCGGACGGTCGATCACCGCCCTGGGGGACCTCGATGGAGATGGAGTCCAGGATTTCGCGGCCCACCGACAGCTTTTCATCACGGATAAGAATGCCCCGGGTCAGATCAACCTCTACTCCGGCAAGGACGGAAAGCTCCTCCGGGAGTTTCAAGGAACCGCCCCATATGATGGTTTTGGGAGACTGGGGCTGGATATCTTGCCAGACCTGGATGGAGACGGCGTGCGTGAGATCTTCGCAATACTCACCACCAAGGGATTCACCGTGCTTTCGCCCCTTACCGGGAAGCGATTCTACGAGGTCCGCACGTACGTCGTCGGCGGCGTTGCCCGCGGTCCACGGACACCTCTCCAGTGGATCCAGGACCTGGACGGTGATGGGATTCAAGATTTCGTTGGGGCCTCATTCAGCTCCGACCCGGGGTATGGCCCGAGCTTCCGCGGCGTCGTGACCGCCTTTTCGAGCCGTACAGGGGAAGTCCTCTGGGAGCGCTTTGGCGACGAGCCGATGAGCGAGCTCGGGCTCGGGCTGCTTCGCGTGGCTGACTTCAACGGCGACGGGGTCACGGACCTGCTCGCCTCGGAGCGGTTGCCGCTGAAGCCCGGGCCTTTCCCGGGCGAGACTCTCTCTCGCCTGATCGTCCTGAGCGGCCGTGACGGGCAGACACTTCGAGCGTAC
>SXIK01000078.1 GCA_005772855.1 Planctomycetia bacterium
CCACGCTACGCGTGCGCCTCCGGGCCAGGCTCTCGGGAGCCGCCAGCTCGCCGCAAACCCCCTCCTCGGCGCCTGATGGGCGCCGGGCGCCTCTGGCGCACGCAGCCACATCCTTTCGCAGGCTGCAAAAGGTCTCATCACTGCCCGCGTGCGGTATAGATCACACACCACATCATGGCCGGTGTGTCGATCCGGTTTTAGGGGTTAACGGTACGTCGACTGCCAAGCCGAGCCGCGCCCGGAAGAATGAATAGCTACATCGCTGTGGGCGGTCGCAGAAAAATGGGCCGCGAGGAGCATGGCTGCACCGTTTTCTTGTTGATCACGCCGTCGGCAAGCCGGGCGCCTCCGGCGCTGCGGCCTCCCGGGCGGCGCGTCGATGATTGCCCACTGTCTCTGCGCTTCTGGCCAAAACAAGGACATTTCAGCTGTGCCTTGTCGCCTTGTCTTGCCCCTTGACTTCGCTAACAAGCGCCTTAAGTTTAGGGTTTTTTCTCGTGTACCTTACCCTTGAACCAGGAGCGCACAACCATGGCCATCGAGCCAGAAAAGGTCAAGAAACTTCGTGAGATGACTGGCCTGCCCATGATGGACTGCAAGCGGGCACTGGAAAAGGTCTCTGGAGATATCGACAAGGCCTTCGAAGAGCTCCGCAAGGCGGGTCTCAAGGCACAGGAGAAGCTCATGGGCCGCGCCGCGAATGAGGGGAAGATCGGAAGCTTCGTCTCCTCCGACGGCAAGTTGGGCGTACTCGTCGCGCTCAGGTGTGAAACTGAGCCCGTCAGCAAGAACGAACACTTCCAGCAGCTCCTCGGCGAATTGGTGCAGCTGATTGCCAAGGGCAAACCCAGCGACTCCAACGCCCTCAAGGCCATGAAGCTTCCTTCGGGCATGATTGTCGCGACCGCCATCACGGAGCTCGTAAACAAGATCCGTGAGAACATCACGCTGGGTCAGTTCGCACGGTTCGAGGCCGACTTCGTCGCTCAGTACGTCCACTTCGACGGCAAGAAGAGCGCAATGATAGCGCTCAAGGGTGGAACCATCGCGAACCCCAGGGTGGTCGAGGTGGGCAAGGAGCTTGGAATGCAAATCGTCTTCTCGCCGCCAGAGAGCCTTTCAAGAGACACGTTGGACCCGGCGATCGTGAACAAGGAACGCGAGATTCTCCTCGCCCAGCTCAAGAATGATCCCAAGAATGTGTCGAAACCCGACGCAATCTTGAAGAAGATCATCGATGGTCAGATTGGTACCTTCGTGGCGTCGAAGTGCCTGACCGAGCAGCCCTATATTCGGGATCCAAAGCTCTCGGTCACGCAGTTCCTGAAGAGCTCCGGTACCGGTGTGAACATCGAGAAGTTCGCTTACGTCGCTACCGACCTCAGCTGAGGCGAAGCGCCACGCCCACTTCCTGCCTGGAGGAGTCCGTTCCTTGCAGGGTTCGCAGAAACTTGAGGGAGGTTCTCGTGAAGTTGTTTTGCCCACTCGGGCTCGTCGTGCTTCTGGCCAGGTCCGCGACGTGCTCTGGCCCCGAGTCTCTGAAACCTGGGGAGAAGACGCCCTTGCGTACGCCCGCGGCAGAGCCCGGGTCGCATCCTGAAACCGCACCTGCACTGCCCGCGAGGCCTGAGGCTGCAAGCCCAAGACCCATGGCACTGGATGACCTCTTTGCCATCCAGCGTATCTCCGAAACCCGAGTCTCGCCCCACGGCAACGTCGTCGCCTACACGGTCCACACACCATCCCTCGAGAAAAACCAATCCACGAGCCACATCTGGCTGGTTCCGGCCACCGGCGGCCCCCCCAGGCGGCTCACAAACCATGAAAAGGGCGAGACCCGTCCGCGCTGGTCGGCCGACAGCCAGTGGATCGCGTTTCTCTCGACGAGGAGCGGGTCGCAGCAAGTCTGGAAAATTGCGGTTGACGGCGGCGAGGCCATGCAGGTCACGAATGTCTCGACGGGTGCCAACTCCCACGTCTGGTCCCCCACCGGCAGGGAGATCGGATTCACGAGCGAGGTCTGGCCGGACCTTCCTGGCGGCGACGCAACGCAGAAGAAGCGTCAGGAGGAACTCGATCAGTCCGGCGTGAAGGCTCTAGTGTTTGACACCCTCCTTTACAGGCACTGGAATTCATGGCGTGGAGGGAAGCAGTCGCATGTCTTCGTCGTCGCGGTCGAGGGCGGCGAGGCCCGCGACTTGACCCCTGGCCCGTTCGACGCTCCGCCTTTCTTGCTTGAAAGCGGGGACTCCTTCGCGTTTTCGCCGAACGGCAAGGAGCTGGCCTACACTCGTGGGCCCGAGCAGTCCATCGCGGCCTGGAGCACAAACTCGGATATTTTCATTGTGCCCGTGGTTGGAGGTACCCCCATCAACGCGACGCCCGAGAACCCTGGGGCCGACGCGACGCCCCTCTGGTCTCCCGATGGCCAATACATCGCCTACCGATCGCAGGCCCGGGACGGCTACGAAGCGGACAAGGTCCGTCTCGCCATCATCGAGCGCTCCACGCTGAAAAAGATCCATGTCGCTGGAGAGGTCGACCGCTCCGTCGAGGAGTTCCTCTGGCGGCCGGACGGAAAGGAGCTGCTCTTCTTGGCACAGGAGGAGGGGCGCACCGCAATCTTTGGAGTTCCCGTTAATGGCATCCTTGAGAAGGGTATTGCGCGCAAACTGATTTTCGACGTCACGATGGGCTCGATTTCAATGCCACGCGACGCGAGCTTCATCGTTTGTGAGACGCAGTCCATGACCCGGGCCGTGGAAGTAGCCAGGCTCGAAATGGCGGACCTGACTGTCGGGAAGCCCAAGGTCAACCTACTCACGCACGTCAACGACTCCCTTTGGGCAGGCTTCCGGATGCCCACGGTCGAATCGGTTCGACACACCGGAGCGCTCGGCGCCAGGATCCAGGCGTGGCTCGTGAAGCCCGACGGCTGGCAGCCCGACGTTCGCTACCCCTTTGTGCTCTTTATTCACGGAGGTCCCCAGGGCGCCTGGCAGGACGTCTTCCATTACCGGTGGAACCCAGCGATTTACGCCGCTCGCGGCTACGTCGTCATGCTTCCCAACCCACACGGATCCACAGGGTTCGGCCAGGCTTTCACGGAGCAGATCTCGGGCGATTGGGGCGGCGCCTGTTATGAGGACGTCATGAGGTCGGTGGAGTGGGCGGTCGCCGAAGGCCTCGCCGATCCAAACAGGTTGGCCGCGATGGGTGGCTCCTTCGGTGGATACATGGTGAACTGGCTCCTCGGCCACACGGACCGATTCAAGGCATTCGTCTCCCACGCAGGCGTCTACAACCTGGAAAGCATGTACGGGCACACCGAGGAGCTCTGGTTCGCGGAATGGGAGTTCAGGGGTGTGCCCTGGGAAAAGCGCGCGCTTTTCGAGAGGTTCTCACCGCATCGGTTTGCCGCAAATTTCAAGACACCAACCCTCGTGATCCACGGGGAGCTTGACTTTCGCGTTCCCGTGAGTGAGGGCATTCAACTCTTCACAGCGCTGAAGCGGCGAGGCATCCCGAGCCAATTCCTTTACTTTCCCGACGAGGGACACTGGATCCTCAAGCCAAGGAACTCGAAGCTCTGGAACGAGACGGTCATGGGTTGGCTCGACAAGCACCTCAAGCCCGCTGTAAACACACCCGCAGCTCGTTAAATTCGCGCCAATACGCCGTCAGCGGGCTCGCTGAAGGGAGACTTCGCAACCGGCCTCAAGGCTGCCCGGAGAGCGACCGGAGGGGAAGCCTGCTCTGGGTTCTTGGCCGAGAAGTAGCCGTGAAGAGGCGCGTCAGGCTTCCGGGGGCGACAATCCAAGCAGCACCCGATCCAGTATCTGATCTGGGTCCGTCCAACCCGTCTCGTCCGCGAGGTCGCGGCAAGCGGCGAGCGCCTTGCCGAACCACGGCGAAGGCTTGTAGCCCCGCGCCACCAGGTGCCGCCCGAGCACCGCGTCCGGCGTCGCCTGCACCTCGACCGAAAGCTCGGAGGCGCGGCGCAGGAACTCATCTCCCGCAGGGAACTGCCGCGCGAGCGCGTCCGGAGTCGTTCGACCGAAGTGGTCGGCCTGCGCAAGCCTCCAGAGCACGCGTGCGTTGAGGCCCACGGCGTCGAGCTTCCGGGCAAGACGCCTGTAGGCCCTGGGAGACGCGGCGCCGCGAGAGAAAAAGGTCGGGGCCAAGTGATGGAGAACGAGTCCCGAGACTTGATCCACAAGCTGATTGGACACATGGAGACGCGAAAGAAACTCTCGAGCCGGGAGCAAACCGCGCTCCTCATGAAGCGGCGAGCGAATTCGCCCGCCCATTTCCACCGTCGTGAGCGGCTTCCCGACGTCGTGCAGGAGCGCTCCAAGCATTACTACAAGGTCCTCGGCCTCGTCCCCCGTCCGAGCCGCTGCGGCCTCGTCAACGACGAGCATCGTGTGCTCCCACACGGTGCCCTCCGGATGCCACTCCTTGTCCTGTGGTACTCCCACCATCGCCGCGATCTGTGGAAAAAAGCGAAGTAGCCCCGTCTCACGAAGAAACTCAAAGCCAACCGAAGGCCTGCGTGCCCTGAGGAGCAGCTTCCTCAGCTCCTCGAACATCCGCTCGCCGGGGAGATCGGAGAGGTCAATGCCGGAGCAGATGCTTCGCAGCTCGGCGTCCGGCTCCATCTCAAAGCGTGCCCGAAACTGCGCCACGCGCAGGGCCCGGAGTGAGTCCTCCGCGAACTTTGCGGCATCTGTCGCCCGCAGGACTCGCCGGGCAAGGTCGTCCCGGCCCCCGTGCGCGTCGAGCAACTCGCCCGTCAACGGATCGATCGCCATGCTGTTGATCGTGACATCCCGGCGTCGGGCCGCCTCGGCGAAGCTCAGTGTGGGATCCAGCTCGACGAGGAAGCCGCGGTGCCCCCGCCCCATCTTCGAGTCGCGACGCGGAATCGAAAAGTCGGCGTCAATGCCCTTCACACGAAGGACACCAAACGCTTTTCCGACCGCAATGACCTCGCCCCAAGTCGACAGCACCGTCTCCAGGCTCTCGATCGGGAGACCATAAACCTCGAAGTCCAGGTCCTTCGACTCCAGGCCCAGAAGAAGATCTCGGGCGTAACCGCCCACGAGAAGAGCCCGACCCCCTGCGTCCCGGATGCTTCCCGCGATCCTGAGGATCTCGGGGTCGTGAGACGCAAGCTCGGTCATGGGTCGCCAGGGTCCCTCGGCCCTCAAATTCCCTCCACGTGGCGCTTGAGTGCCACGGTGGCACGCACCCACTCGCGTCGGGTCGCCTCGGCGAACTGCTTCCAATCGCTCTGCGAGTCGAGCCCATCCTGCCGGGCCATGAGCCAGACGCCGGCGCCATGGGGCGTCACGAGGAGCTCGACACGCATGGGACCTCGGCGGACACCTGAAGCCTCGTGGTAGTACTCCCCAAGCTCGATGCGGGTCGTCTCCTCCAGCCGTGCGATCACACCGGAGACGTTGGAGCCGTCCGATCTTTCAGCTCGAAACACTCCACCTGGCCTGGCGTCGATGAAGGCCGAATCGGCGCCAAGCCAGACCATCGCATCCTCGGCGTTGAGGAGAGCCCGGTAGACGACATCGGCTGGAGCATCCACAAAAATGCGGTCGGCGACAAAAGAATCCATGGCGCAAAGTATATCTTTCAAAGTACGTTGGGTCATTCCACCCTATCGACAATCCAACGGCTTCTGGTCCACAATCGGCCCCCATGAAATCCTCCAAGAATGAGGCGGGCCACCGCTTCGACCCCGAGGAGATGGATCGGCTCGCCTTCGAGACGCGGGCCATTCACGCCGGGGCAGAGCACAACACAACCTCTGCCCTCACACCGCCGATCTTTCAAACGTCGACCTTTCGGCTCGCGAACGCTGCCGCCGGAGCGGCGTTCGTGAAGTCGACTGCCCCCGCAGAGTTCTACACCCGCTGGGGAAACCCGACGACGAAGCAGTTCGAGACTGCGATGATGAGCCTCGAGGGCTCGGAGGCCGCGCTTGCATTCTCCTCTGGCATGGGGGCCATCAGCGCGCTCTTCTTTTCATGCCTGAGCGCCGGAGAGCACGTGCTCATCGGGCGGTCGATCTACTCCGCGGTGAGCGAGATCGCGAACAACTTTCTGCCCCGCTACGGCATCAAGGCATCGTTCGCCAATGCGAGCCGCATCGAGGAGATGGAGAAGGCTGTCCGAAAGAATACCCGGCTAATCTATGTCGAGAGCCCAACAAACCCGACACTGGAGCTTTGCGACCTGCGGGCCATCGCGGCCCTGGGTAAATCGAAGGGCGTGGTGACCGCGATCGACAGCACCTTCGCAACCCCCGTGAACCAAAATCCCATCGCAATGGGATTCGATGTCGTCGTCCACGCAGCCACAAAGTCGATTGGCGGTCACTCGGACGTCACCGCCGGCGTGATCTGCGGCACAGCGGACCTCGTGGGACGTGCCTGGTACCACCTGAAGCTGCTCGGTGCATCGCTCAGCCCATTCGAGTCGTGGCTCCTGATCCGGGGGCTCAAGACCCTCGCAGTGCGGGTGCGGGAGCAAAACCAAAACGCGCTGGCGTTGGCTCGGTTCCTCGAAGCAAGGCCAGAGATCGACCGTGTTTTCTACCCCGGGCTCGAGTCGCACCCGCATCACGCGCTTGCGAAGCGGCAGATGCGCGGCTTCGGCGGCATGGTGAGCTTCGAGCTCAAGGGCGGGCTCAAGGCGGGCGTGCGCTTCGTCGAGTCGCTGAAAATCATCCAGCTCGCCGTGAGCCTGGGGGGTGTCGAGTCGATCATCCAGCACCCGGCTTCAATGACTCACGGCACGCTGGGCAAGGAGGAGATCCAAAAGGCCGGGATCTCTCCGGGGCTCCTGCGCTTCTCGGTGGGCCTGGAGAATGTTGAAGACTTGAAGCACGACATTGAGCAAGGGTTAGCGCCTATTTGAGAGCCGTTTCGCACGGAGAGCTCTTGAACGATCTCACGAGGTCGAGGCCAGATTCCTCTCCTTCTCTGCGCGATGGATGTGAGAGAATGCGCCGCGCCGTGATCCGACTCGATGTCTTGTCCTTACTGCAAGTACTGGGGATTGTCCCCAGTTAGGAGTGAAAGCATGATTCGAATTCTCAGTACGATCTTTCTCCTCGGTCTAGGCGCTGGCTGCTCCAATGTCCCGCCGTGGGATTCAGGGCCGTTCTGCCACGTCGTCCTCTTCAAGTTCAAGGGAAACGCCACATCGGCCCAAACGGCTGACCTGCTCCGTGACGCGAGAGATCGGCTCGCCCCGATTCCATCGGTCAAGGGCATCTGGGTCGGGCAACCCGCCCCCACGAGCAAGATGCCCAACGTCGACACGAACTATGATGTCGGCCTGTGCATCACTTTCGGCGATCAGAAAGGGCTCCTCTTTTACAATGACCATCCGGGCCACGCTGACTTCATTGGCAAGTACAAGGACCTGGTGGATGTGCGTGTCTTCGACTTCAGTCCCTCGGGTGACCTGAGGCCCAGACCGTAGCTGTCTCGTCAAGCCGGCCGCAAGTGCACCGTGAGCGCTGCCGCCACCCTCACGAGTAAAGTCTTCTCCGCCTCGGAGAATTCGTGCTCGTCGCTCCGGCCTACTCCCAACACCCCGCAGACGGTGCCCTGGTGGAATATCGGTACCGCAATTGAGCCGCGTGAGCCGGTCTGTCGGGCATCGGGCCTGGCAACGCCGGAGGAATCCGTCTGCAGATTGCATACCTGAACGGGCTCTCTCCTCTCGGCGGCCAGTCCTGCCATGCCCTTGCCCACTGGCACTCGCGCCACGCGGTCGAGGATCGTCTCCGGGATTCCCCTCTGAGCCCTGAGCTCCAGGAGGCTCGATCCTGAAGGCAATGCGTGGATCGTCCCGACAGAGCATTCGGTCGCAGCCAAGATCACGTCGAGCGCGACGAGAAATGGGAGGTTGCCTTGCGGATCAGTCATGCGTTCACATTCTATCGAATTCGACCTGTCCTGGCGTCAATTGAACAGGATCCAGCGCTCACAGCGAACAACGCAATTTTATCGTATCACAACCTTGCCCGAGCCCGAGACGCTGCGCGTGCCTGGCCGATACAGGGCATGCGCAGAAAGCGGCGGCAAACAAAATTCGCCCCGCGTGACGGCTCGGGCGGCGTAGTAGAACTCTCCCCTCTTGCGGCTCGACAGATTGAAGAACGCGATCACTCTGTCATCTCCCAAGCTCACGGACTCCGCGGCGAGCAGCCCGTCCCTTCGCAGGTCAAGACTCAGGCCGCCGGGAACGAGGTTTTCAACCTCGAAGCCAGCTGGCAGCAGGTCGACAATGACCACGTTCTCGACGGGATCGCGGGCCTCGATGGTCCACTGGACAACAATTTCCTCACCAACCCGAAGGGTCAGCGAATCGAGTGGTTTCAAGTTGCGCCTGAGGAGTGCCCGCCGGACGACAAGCCCGGAGTCAACCTCCGAGACATCGCCTGCGTGAGGCAAGCCTTCCTCGCGGTACCAGTAATTGATGCGGCCAGGGCCCGAGACAACGATCTTGATGGCCCCTTCAAGCTCCGAGCCCTGAAAGATGCGGCTCTCGCCAGGGCCAAGCTGGACCGGCGGATGCGCGGCGATCGTGACTTCGGCCTTGTACCACTGCGGACTCACACTCTTGCACCTCGCCAATTTCCCGAGGGCCAGGAGAGCAAACGCGTTCTCCTGGGTCGTCGCCCAGCGGCCATCAACACGGTACCTCTTCAGGCGATCCAGCAACTCGGGGATGCGCGGATCGATGGGGTCCACCTCGAGGAGGGCCCACAGGAGCACGGCGTCCTCCCGCGCTGGAGATCGAAACGTTTCGCCAGATTCGGTCTCCGGGGCGGCAAGTGGCAACGGGCCTGATCTCAGGGCGACGGCCTCGGCTCGATCTCCAGCAACAAGGTAGGCGACGGAGAGGAATGCCCGGGCGCTGGGCGGAAACTGAAAGTGGATACCCTTCCCATTCGCCTCCACCGCCGTGGGCACAACGCCCAGCGCGAGATCGCGCAACCTGGCCATCGCACGTCGATTCGGTTTCTGCGCAAGCGAGAGCACATAGGCCCCGTAGCACGCCCTGAGGATGCGCTCCGGGGCGGTCGAGCCTGGCGCCGCGACAATCGCCTCTTCGATGTAGCGAAGAGCGGCCTCGAGCTCTCCCTCCGGAACCGCGTAGCCCATGCCCTTCGCCTCGAGGAGGAAGTGAGTCGCGTAAACAGTACACCAGGGCGCCGGCGAGGACACGCGCGGGTACATGCCCATCCAGCCGCCTTGCGACTGCATGTCAAGGATGCGTGCGATGCTTCCCTCAACAAAGCTCTGGACCGCGCCAGGATGCCTCATGCCATCCATCGATCCACCGCAGCCCACGAGTCCCGCCTTCTCGGCAAGGTCGCGCAGGTAGAGAAGCGCAAAGGCGCTGGAAATCGTCGGCTCGAGACCACCGTACGGGGAATCGAGCAGGTACTTGAGCGGCTCTGCAAGGTCAAGATCAGGGAAGTCCGAGAGCACGAGCCGCCAGCAAGAGCTCCCTTCATGGAGCCTTCGCGACGGGGCGATCTCGAACGAAGCTGCGGCTGTAACCTCACCGCTTTGCGATTCGGACACCAGCGGCGCGGCAGGCCGAACGGGAAGCTCAATAGTCTCTGTGCACGACGCGTCCTGCAGCCTCGCACAAATCTTCGCGCTCGCCTTGCCAATTCCGTCACCGACGCGCAGTCGGTACGACGCCCTGGCACCCCCCCATGCCGGCACTTCCAGCTTCGAGTCGCGCAGCACGGCGAAAGTGAGGTCCGGCGACGATGGTTCGACTCCTTCGAGAAAGTTTTCCAGGCTCCAGGCAATCGAGGCCACTCCGCTCGTCGCGGTTCGGTTGAATAGTGATAGTGGCGCCTGGAAGAGGTCCCCTGGCGCCAGGAACCGCGGGAAACTGGTCTCGAAGAAGAAAGGCCTGCGCACTACGAGCCTCCGTCGGCTTGATCCGAACAGGCTCTTCGCCGAAACGACCGCGGTGATCCGCAGGTCTCCGGTGAACTGGGGCAGGGTAAGCTGCGCCAGAACCGAACCATCCTCCCCCGTGGTGAGGGGCCCATGCCAGATGACTTCGGGTGTCACCCGCTGGACCGACACAGGATTCAGATGGCTTCCCCAGCTGCTCAATCCGTCAGCAAGCCGCTCACCTTCGCGAGTAAAAGGAACCTCGTCATCCAGAGCGCCGAACGTGTCCGAAGTCTCAACCGTGTGCGCGCGTCTGCCATAAAAGAAGCCATGGGGGTCGGGCAACTCTTCTTGCGTGAGCGAGAGAGCACCCTCGTCCACAAGCGCAAGCTTCACTTCCGCGCCCGGGACCGGCTCGCCATCCTCGCGTACGACCGTCGTACGCAGCACAAGAGGCCCTCCGGACCGCGCCTCGCTCGGGGCGGAGATCGTGACCGTGAGGCGCCGGGATGAGAGGTCGAGAGGAATTCGCTCGATGCCGAAGGCTCGGTGCGGCAGCCACCTCGCGTTCGGATCCATGCCGCGAACAACGGAAGCGCCAACGTGGAAGGCAGCGCTCGCATCGGCCGGTAGCGGCACCTCCACCTCGGCGAAGGAACTCTCCGTCTTTACCACCTGGGCCCAATAAACCTTGTCCCCCTCCAGGGTCAGGAGGAGTGTGCCAGCGAATGGCGCCTTCACCCGAATGCGGGCACTCTCCCCCGGCTGGTAACCACTCCTGTCGAAAGAAATGTCGAGCCTCTCGGGCCTCTCGAGGGAAGTCGCCGTGAAGCCGGCCCTGGGGCCGCCGGCAAGCACGCAAAGTTCGGCGACGGCAAGGCTCGCCGGATCCTTGAGCCTCAATCGGTAGGCGCCCCACTCGGGGAACGTGTGCTCGAAAGCCCCTCTTCCACTCGAGAAGACAATCCGCTGTCGGGCAACCTCGCGGATCTCCTCCCGCGACTCATGGTGGTACTCGCCGTTTGCGTCACGTTTCAAGACCGTGGCCCATTCGTAAGCCTGAACGAGAAGATCGGCGGCCTCGATCGCGGCGGGCGATCCGTCCGGCTTGAGGGCAACACACTCAAACCGTGCCGCCTTGCCGCCCTGGATCCCCTCCTCACCTGGGGCAGTGATGGCTCGGAGGCCCAGGTAGTGCGGGGCAGGGTCGATCGGCACGGTGACGGCCCCCTCCACCGACCTGTCGCCCAGGTCCGTCACCCGGGCCGTGAACTGAAGCGCGAGTGGCATTGTTGATTCCACGCGCGGCACCTCCACCTTGACGATGGCCTCGCCCGACGCGTCAAGGACAAGACTTCGTGCCTCCACCCGCACGCGTCCAGATCGCCCATTGAGCTCGCCGAACTGAAATCCACGCCACTGGCGCGGAGAAAAAGACACTGGAGCAAAGCTCCAGCTGACGTCGACGGAGCAAGCTGCAGCGGGCAGCCCAAAGAGATGGCTTCCGCGCACGTGGATATCGACGACCTCACCCGGCTTGCGGCGGTGTGGATTCTCGCCCGGTACCGCAATGGAACGTTCCTCGATGGTCACCTCCACTCGCAGGTGGGAAGGCCTGTACTCCTCGACGCGGAAGGTCTGCGAGCCGAGGATCCTTCTCGGGCCATCGGCTCCTCCCCGCAGCCGCACCTCCACCTTGTAGAGTCCGGTGTGGGCTGATGGCGTGATCGGGATCATCGTTTCAACAGCCCCTTCCGGACCGAACTGCACCTTCTCGAGGCGATAACGCTTCTCATCCGGGCGCAGGGTCTCGATCTCGAGCGGGAAAGGCGCAGGCACTGATCCACCGGCACCGCGCACGAGGCAACGGACATGAACCGTCTCCCCGGGGCGATACACCCCTCGATCCGTGAAGAGAAAGGCCTCAAAACCGGAGTGCAAGAAGGGTCGGCCTCCGACATCGAATTCAGCGCGGGAGAGCCTGCGCTTCGCAACCTCGAGGTAAGCGAGGTCCTGGTCCCTTGTCGCCACCACGAGGCAAGGCGAGTCCTCGTCCTGGGGCAGATCATCAAAGAAAGCAAGGCCATCCGCGCCCGTCACACTCTCGGCGATGAGCTGATTCGCAAGGCTCCTTAGCCCGACGGTTACGCCCGAGAGAGGATCGCCCGAACGCAGCGAGACGACCCAGACGACGACGTTATTTTTCGCTCCCTCCTTGAAGCTGATGCCAATGTCGCTCACCCCGACGATCTGCGAAATGGGGCTCGCGCGCTCGGTCTCGCCAGGACCTGAAGAGGCCACGATCCACCAAACTCCGCGCGGGTCATCGCCGACAATCTCCTGGAGGTCGATCGTGACATCGCGCACCTGATTGGCGTCGCTGGGAACGTGATAGGTTCTCGGCGGAAGCTTCCGAACGAATTGCCCCCGGGACCACCCGCTCTCGAGGGCGGGAACAAGACTGTTCGAACTTACGCGGGAAGCCTCCACGCTCACCGTCCGCACGTTGACACACTGGATGACAATCGAGAGCTTGCCCTGGCGCGAGAGAAAAGTGCCCCGGCCGCCGAAGCGCAGCTGCGGCTCGCGGTCAGGGAAGTAAACATCCCGCCTCACGTCGTCAGCAAGTACGCTGCCGGCAGCGCCCTTGAACCCCTTCTTCACGGTAACCTCATAGTGCCCACCCGGCTCGAAAGCACCCAGGAGAGTGACCCTGGACCCATCGGCAAGTACGGTGAACGGGACTTCTGGCTCGACGCCGATGGATTGTTCCATCGGCCTGTTGTCGTCCCGCACAATGGCGTTGTTGAAGTAGAGCTCGAGGGTCGGGGCATCCAGGGTTGCACGGCTTCCTCGAGCCACCGTGAGCCTGAGAACGCGGGTCAGCTCAACCTCGACGGACTGCTCTGCCTCGAGGTGGAGAAAGTCCTGATACCCTTCGAGCGCAGGCCCAAGGCCAACGACAAGCCTCGCGGCCTCGGTCTCAAGTCGGATGTCCACCTCCTTCGAAGGCCTCTCCGAGAGGACCTGATAGGTGAGCGCCTTTTCCTTGCGGCTCTCGTCACTGCCGGGTACCACGCGCAAGTGCGAGACGAGGTGACGCGCGTCGACGGGCCCGTTGAAGACAAGTCTGAGCGTGGCCTGAGTATCGGTGACCGACCTCTCAAGCGTGCGAGACTCTGCCGACAAGCTCAACTGGAGAGCATTCAGGAGCCTCAAGGCTGGCGTGCGGAGGCCCAATCTCAGCGGCCCTTCAAACAGAGGCGCCCCCGGTCGCACAGGAGGCGTAATGATTACCAGGAAGTCCTGGGAGAAAGAAAGCGACGATGCAGGATCGAAGACGAGCTCCCTGGGCGTGCTCCACCGCACGGTGCCTGCTACCTCGGGTGAAATGCGCATCCAGGCTCTCGGGTCGGGCTGTTTGATGGGATCGGCAGGAACGACATCTCGGGAGAAGAGGACGCGAACTGTCGGCGGCCCGTCCTCGCCGGAGGTCAAGAGGGCGGACACAACGCGCAGGGTCGGGCTCCTCGGCTGGAACGATGCGCGCAGCCACCAGAAGGCCGCAATATTGAGCGCAGCAATGAAGAGCAGCGCCAGGAGGATCCTCTTGGAAATCCACCCCCGCCTCTGCAAGCCTGCCTTCAACGCCTCTCTCATGGCGCTCCTTCTTCACGTCCCTTCTTCGGACACACCCTCCACTACGACCGCAGAGGCGAGTCGCGGAGGATAACCGATACCAGGGGTCCAGTCGACCTGGCAGTCGAGATCTTGCAAGCCCTCTTTTTACCGATGCGCGAGCACGGCGGTACCCTCGCGATCCAGGGCAGCCTTGCCGGCCTGGGTGAGCCAGAGACGACCGCCGGACGATTCTATGAGGCCATTCGCTCTGAGCCTTCGAACCGCCCGATCGATTCGGGATCGAGACCAACCAAAGCGCACCACGAGATCTTCTGGCTGGAGAGTTCGTGCCTCTTCCACGGTGACTCGGGCCTTCAAGTGGAGCAGGAGAAGCTGCCGCGTGAGCCGCTCTCGAAGCCGCCAGCGCAAAACGATCCGGGCCACAAGTCCGTTGCGAGGAGAGGCGAAAAAAGCGGCGAGGAAGAAGAGCCCCGCCGAGAAAGCCATGGCCCCGGCGATCGAACAGTCGACGGAGCGCGCGAATGCGTAGCCCGCCGCCGACGACGCCACTGCGATGGCGATGGCGATCAGGATCATGTTGATGAGCTGTGCGCTGAGCAGGTACGCGGCCGCCGGCGGCACAACGAGCATCGCCACCACGAGAATCGATCCAACGGACTCGAACGAGGCGACTACAGTGATCGAAACGACCGTCATGAGTAGGTAATGGACAAGCATCGGCGAGTACCCAATCGAAGCCGCCAGGTCTGGATCGAAGCTTACGAGCTTTAGCTCCTTGTAAAAGGCAAGCACGAAGAGGAGGTCGAACAACATCACACCGCCCGTTACCCAGATCGACCTTGGTCCCAACGACTTGCCTCCGACAATCCATTCGTCCAGATTTGACAGTCCGATCTCGCCGTAGAGCACGCAATCAGTATCGATATGGACTTGACCCGCGTACACGCTCACGAGAATAACTCCCAGCGAAAAGAGTGCCGGAAACACCACACCGATCGAAGTGTCCTCGTAGAGTCTGCGACTTCGGTGCAAAGCCTCCACCAGGAAGACCGTGGCAATGCCAACCACACTTGCCCCGACGAGCGCCGGGAACGAGGCCAGGCTGTTGGTGAACAGGAAGGCGATCACAATGCCCGGCAGCACCGCGTGACTGATGGCATCGCCCAGGAGCGCCATTTTTCTTAGCACCAGGAATGTGCCCACGAGCGAACAGCTCGCCGCCACAAGAGCCCCCGTCAAAATGATGGTGAGCGGTGCGTTCATGGGCGAATCCTGGGCGGAATCGGCTTTCCGTGGGGGTCCAGAACGGGGGATCCCAGCCGCTCTTCAAGCTGCTCAACGGCGTCATCGGTGAGCGCATGCTCCATCGCCTCGGCATCCCGGTGCACGTGATCTGTTGGGAGCTCGAGTCGACGAGTCAGGTAGACTTCCCAGAGCCGGTGCTTGCGAACCACCTTCTCTGCGGCTTGGAGCCCCGACTCGGTGAGGCGAACCTCGTCGCCCGAAAGCATGGCGAGCCCCTGCGCGGCAAGCACCCTGGAGTTTTTGCGAAGCTCCCGAGCCGGCTGACCTCGCATGGCGGTGAGTGTGTGTAAGGGCGTCAGTACCGTCCAACTCTGGCTTCGCTCCCCGAGTGTGTAGAGGTCCTTGAGCAGGTTCTCCCGTCGAATTCGTAGCCGAACCGCTCTCTCGCGCAAGCGGGCCCACAAGATCCCGCGGCGGGGTGCGAAAAGGATTGACAGAACCAGCACGAAGCTTGAAACGAGCACGATCGTCGGGCCGGGGGGTAGACTGTCCGAGGCGCTGCTCAACAGCACTCCTGTGACGGCCCCAAACATCCCGAGCACTCCCGAAACGAGGATCATTGAGCCCAGCCGATCGGTCCACTGCCTCGCCGCAGCCGCTGGCGTCACCAGGGTCGAGACCATGAGCACAACCCCCACGATTTGCAGCCCCACCACAACGACCATGACCAGGAGGCAAGTGAGCAACACCTCAAGGCCTCGCATCGGGAAACCAAGGCTTGCCCCGAAAGCTCGATCAAAGCAGAGGAGTCGTAGCTCCTTGAAGAAGACCGCGACCGTGGTGACCACGATGGCGATGATCCCGCACATGACCCACAAGTCCTCCGTGACCAGCGTTGCCACCTGTCCGAAGAGATACTTGTCAAGCCCACTCTGGTTCCCCGAGGGCATGCGCTGAATCTTCGTGATGAGGACGATCCCGAACGCGAAAAATACGGACAGGACAATTCCGATCGCCGAATCCTCCTTGATCAATTGGCTGCCTCGCACGATGAGAATCACACAGAGAGCGCCAAGAACGCCGGTGGCTGCTGCTCCAGCCAGAAGCAGGCCAGGACTCTTTTGTCCCGTCAGCAGAAAGGCCAGGCAGACGCCGGGCAGCGCAGCGTGCGCCAGCGCGTCGGCAAGAAGACTCTGGCGGCGCAGAAGCGCAAAACTGCCAAGGACGCCGCCGACAAGACCGAGGAGCGTCGCTCCCAGGAGAACATTCCAAAGCGTGTAACTGATTCCCATGCTATTTCATTTCCGCCTCCTTCACGCCTGGCCGCTGCGCCAGAAGCGCCTCCGCAGCCTGCGAGAGGACAGTGAGGCGGCCGCCGTAGGTCAACTGCAGGTTTTCCTGAGTGAACGTGGTGCCGACAGGGCCAGCAGCGACGAGGCGCATGTTGAGAAGTACAACGTAGTCAAAGTACTCGGCCACCGTCTGAAGATCGTGGTGAACAGCAACAACCGTCTTTCCCTCCTTGCGTAGGTCCTGGAGCACGGTGAGTACCGCTCGTTCGGTCGTCGCATCAATCCCTGCAAAGGGCTCGTCCATGAGGTAGAGCCTGGCTTCCTGCGCAAGTGCGCGGGCGAGGAAGACTCGCTGTTGCTGACCGCCCGAGAGCTGGCTGATCTGCCTGAGGGCAAAGTCGTGCATTCCAACCTTTTCGAGGCATTGATAGGCAAGGTCGGTGTGCCGTTGGGATGGACGGCGGAACCAACCAATGCGACCGTAGAGGCCCATGGTGACGACATCGAGCGCGCTGGTCGGAAAGTCCCAATCGACGCTTTCCCGCTGGGGAACGTATCCTACCCAGGAGCGTCGTTGAGCATACGGAGCACCGTAAATTTTCACCGACCCCGTGAGAGGTCTCAGCAGGCCCAGGACCGCCTTGAGCAGCGTGCTCTTGCCAGCCCCGTTGGGACCCACAATCGCGATCAAGTACCCCTCGGGCAGCGACAGGTCGATATCCCAAAGAACGGGCTGCGTGCGATAAGCCACGGTCAGGTCGTGCACCTCAAGCGGCGGAATACTCGCTTTCGAGCCCGAAAGGAAGGATGCTGTGGATTGCATGTCAGAACTCATCTCAAGGCCTGCAGAATGAGCCTCACGTTGTGCTCGACCATGCCGCGGTAAGTGCCCTCGGGCGTGCCAGCGGCCCCCATGGCGTCCGAGAAGAGTTCGCCTCCGATGGAGACCTTGTGGCCCTTGGCCTCACAAGCCTTTTGTACCGCCTCGATGTTGCGGCGCGGAACGCTCGATTCGATGAAAACCGCCGGCACTTTTCGTTCCACGATCCGTTGGGTGAGCCGCTCCACGTCGTGCACGCTGAACTCGGCGACGGTACTGATTCCCTGCAGCGCCACGACCTCAACCTGGTACCGTCTTCCAAAGTATCCAAACGCGTCATGAGCGGTGACAAGGATGCGCCGGTCGGCAGGAATCATCGCCACGTGCGACTCGACCCACGCGTCAAGACTCGAGAGCTCCTGAGCAACGGTCTCAGCGTTCTTGACATAGTCGGCGGCATGCGCGGGATCAAGACTTGAGAGCTCCCTCCTGATCGGGCCCACCACGGTCGACCAAAGCTTCACGTCAAACCAAATATGCGGATCGTGGTGCCCCTTGAACTCGGGCGGAGTCCGAAGCTCAGCTGCGGTAATGTCCTTGCTCACTGCAACCACCCGTCGCGATCGGGAGAGCGCCTCGAAGATCTCGCCCATTTTCCCCTCAAGGTTAAGACCGTTGTACAGGATCAAGTCGGCGTTCTCCAGTCGCCGCACATCGCTCTCCGAGGTCTTGTAGAGGTGTGGGTCTACCCCGGGGCCCATGAGGCTCTCAACCGTGGCATGGGGGCCGGCGATTCTTGCGGCAATGTCGCCGATCATGCTCGTCGTCGCCAGGATCTTGAGCGAGCCGCCTGCCGAGCTCAGGGCAACCCCGGCGCCCGAATCACACGCAGAGAAGAGAAGTGTCGCCGCAAGTCCAAGGTACAAGGAGCAACGGCGCAGGAGACTGATACCAAATTTTGACATGTCAAAATATTACAGAATTAAGTGCAAAATAACAAGCGCATGATATCCTAAATCGGGTGACTTCAAGCACAGTCGAGGACTATTTGAAGTGCATTTATCTGATACAGACAAGGTCAACTGACCCCATCTCCACGGGCCTCATCGCTTCCCAGCTCAAGGTGGCCCCGGGCACCGCGACGGCAATGATGAAGACGCTTTCTGAATCGGGCCTGATCACCTACGAGCCCTACCGCGGTGTCCGTCTCACGCAGGCCGGGTCAAAACTCGCTGCGCACGTCCTTCGGCGGCACCGGGTCATCGAGCTCTTTCTGGTCGAGGTCATGGGTCTGAATTGGAGCGATGTGCACAGCGAGGCCGAGCTACTGGAGCACGCAGTCTCGGAGCTTGTGCTCGATCGAATGGACGAGATGCTGGGTCGCCCCAGCGTCGACCCACACGGAGATCCGATTCCAAGCCCCCGGGGAGTGCTGAGGGAGAAGGAGTATCCAAGCCTGATCAGTTGCCCGCTGGGTGGGCTCCTGAAGGTGGTCCGCGTCACCGACCAGTCCGCCAATTTCCTCCGGCTGCTCGAGCGGCACGGCATCATGCCAGGCAAGGAGGTGGAGATCGCTTCCAGGGAAGACGCTGCGGACTCCGTCATTGTGCGCTCATCGTCAGGAAAGGCGCTCCACCTGGGATTCCGCCCTGCAGCCTCGATACTGGTCGAGCCAGGGGAGTGAGTTCCCGGTATCCTTTCTTCTCCCTACTTTGACCGAGAGGAGACGGACTTCTTCGCCGTGTCCCCGCATGCGAAGGCCGACTCGCAGTCCCTCGAAAGCGCGCAGGCCCCGCAGCTGGGCTTCTTCGCGCCGCAAACCTGCCGACCGTGAAGGATCATGGCGTGAGCGAAGAAGGTCCAGTCTTCACAAGGCACAAGCTTCTGAAGATCTGCCTCTATCTTGACAGCATCCTTCTCGCCTCGACTTGACCAGGTAAGGCCCATGCGGTGCGCCAGGCGGCCCACGTGAGTGTCGACCACCACACCCTCGTTCTTTTTGAACCACGTTCCAAGGACGCAGTTGGCGGTCTTGCGTGCAACTCCTGGCAGCGTGATCAGTTCCTCAAGGGTGTCCGGCACCCTGCCTCCGTAGTCGTCAACAATACGGCGAGCAGCCCCCCGGACATTCTTGGCCTTCTGTCGGAAGAAACCCGTCGAGTGGATCAGCTGCTCCAACTCCGAGAGATCGGCTTCCGCGAAGGCTTTAGCGTCGGGGTAACGGGCAAAGAGCCGTGGCGTCACCCGGTTTACGTTCGAGTCCGTGGACTGGGCCGAGAGCATTGTGGCGATGAGAAGCTCGAAAGCGCTCCGGTGATGAAGCGCGCAGTCGGCATCGGGGTAGCGTTTCTTCAAACCCCTGAGAATGCGGGACGATCGCTCCAGCCTCCGAGGGGTTGGCTCGGCTTCAAGATTCCTCGACTGCTTCGAGGGCTTCCTCACAGTTGTCGGCATCGTTTTCCTTTCGCGAAGGCTGCTCGAGTCTATCCCAGAATTCCGTTCGGGTCAGGATGTACGCCACGCGGCCAGGATTGGGATATCCTGGCCAGCGCTTCCCCGCGGGAAGGATCGCAACCCCTCACCCCTTCAGGTTACGGTCCCAGAAGTCCAGCATGAGCCGGAAGAGGTGCTCCCGCGCGGCGGCATCGCCAATGCCATGATTGCGCCGGGGATAGAGCATGAAGTCAAACTGTTTGCCAGCGGCGATCAACTCGTGGGCAAGGCGCATGGCGTTTTGGAGGTGCACGTTGTCATCCGCGGTGCCATGGGCGATGAGAAGCCTTCCGTGCAGGTTGGCCACACCGAAAGCCGAGGCTGTCGTCCTGTAGCCATCCTCGTTCTCTCGCGGCGTGCCCATGTAGCGCTCCGTGTAAAAAGTGTCGTAGTAGCGCTGGTCGCTGACGCCTGCCACCGCGATGCCAGCACGGAACTCCTTCGAGCGAGTCATGGCGTAGATGGTCGTCGTGCCGCCCCCGCTCCAGCCCCAGATACCCACTCGCTCGGGGTCCACAAATGGGAGCGACTTCAAGTGCCGCACGCCAGCCAAGATGTCCTTCAGCTCGCCGTCCCCATACGACTTGCGGTGCACCGTATCCTCCTTCGCCTTGCCTTGATCGGACGAGCTGCGCGGGTCCACCGTAAAGACCGCAAAGCCCCGCCTGGAAAGAAGCTGCGACCAGAGGTACCAGATCCCATCCCATCGGTTCCCTATCGCGGGAGAGCCCGGTCCGGCATAGAGGTACACGATCGCAGGATACTTGCGGCCTTCCTCGATGATCGAAGGCCGGAAGAGCCTGGCAGATAGCTGGGTACCATCGTCCGCCGGCACGGAGAAGAGCTGAGGCGACGCAAGGCTGAAAGCAGCGAGTTTCTCGCTGCTCGACGCATGGACGACACTGAGCAAACTACCGTCAATGCGATGGAGCGTCACGCGGGGCGGAACACCGGAGCGGGAGTGGGCGTCGACAAAGTAGCGCCCACCCGGCGACACAGTGACGACGTGCGAGCCCTCGCCCTCGGTGATCCGACGCTTCTCCTCGCCGTCGAGCTTCACCTGGTAGAGCTGTGACTCGATCGGAGACGGCAAGGCTGCGTGAAGCAGCACGGCTCCCGCGGCTGAGTCGATCCACGCGACGCTGCCCGGATACGTCTCCGCACCGTGTGCGGGCCGCAACACCCACTCACCCGAGGTAACCGGCACCGAAGGCCCGCCCTTCAAGTCCTGCAGATGGAGGTGCCGGTGGCCGCTACGTTCCGAGACCCAGAGATAGCGCTCGCCGCCAGGCAGAAAGTGCAGGTCGTCGTGCAAGTTGATCCACGTTCTTGAGGTCTCCTCATGAGCTTGCCGCGTGGCCCCCGTCGCGCGGTCGGTAATCCACAGAACTAGCCGATTCTGTGCACGGTTCAAGGTCTGAAGCGCGAGGGAGCGGGAGTCGGGAAGCCATCGGCACCGGGCGATGTACTCGACCTCGGAACCTGCAGGAAGCTCGATCCAGCGCGTCTCCCCCGAGGAAAGCTCGACGATCCCGGCGCGGACCCTTGGATTCATGGCTCCTGCCTTCGGGTAGCGCTGCCACTGGACGGCCGGCATGGAGGGCTCGTGGTCGACCAACGGATAGCGTTCGACCATGGATTCGTCCGTTTGCAAGTAGGCGAGTGCGCTCGAGTCCGGCGACCACCAGTAGCCTTCGTCCCGGCGGCCCATCAACTCCTCCCAGTAGAGCCACGAGAGCGTGCCGTTGAGGCGGTCCGCCGTCGCGTCCCGCGTTAGACGCCGCTCCCGACCTGAAGTAACCTCGGAGGCGTGAAGATCGTTGTCGCGCACGTAGGCAAGCCAGCGTCCGTCAGGAGAGAACCTTGGCGAGCCTTCCGACGCCTCGGTGTTCGTGATTCGTCGCACGCCGGATGCCTCCGCATCCACAAGGTAAAGGTCGCCACGGTGATCGTAGAGGAAGTGCCGGCCGTCGGAGGCGATCTCCAAGGGCATTGATACGCGCTTCGGCGCATTGGACTCGCCGACGAGCCCCTTCCAGCTCTCGAGCAGCTTTGCCGGATTGCCAAACGGGCTACGTTCCATCGAACGAGGGTCAAAGAGCTCAAGCTGCCGCTCGGTCCCAGGCTTGGCAAGGCCATCAAGGAGGAGCGTTTCGTTCGGTAGCCACCGCAACCTTGGAGCGGCGAGCGCTCGAGTATTCTCGGGGTTCAGAATCCACTCGAGGGTCAAATCTTCCGCCTTGAGAGGCAGCATCGACAAGGCGAAAAAGCAGGGCAGGGCCGTCCATGGGGGCGCACGAACCGGTAGCAAGGAGATCATGTCAGCATTCCTCGTTTGGAATCGGGTAGAAAGTTCAGTGTGTCAGTTTATCGGAAGCGGGCCGCCTTGCCTCGTCCCAGTCCGCGGCTATACTGCGAACTCAATTTTGCCTCTTGAGCGCTTCAGGAGCCCTCTGAATCGGAGAGAAGAGAACGGATTGTGCTTCCGCCCACCTTGGACGACACAGCCAGCTGGATGGAGCGTGCCCGCGAGCGCCTTCGTGAGACCTTCGGGTTCCCGGCCTTCCGCCAGGGACAGGAGCGGGCCATTGAAGCGGTTTTCAAGGGTCGCGACGCGCTTGTCATCATGCCCACGGGGAGCGGAAAATCCCTTTGCTACCAGGTGCCGGCGCTGGTCTTCCCCGGAGTGACGCTTGTCGTCTCGCCGCTCATCGCCCTCATGAAGGACCAGGTCGACGCGCTCAGCCTGCGAGGAGTCCCGGTCACATTCATCAACAGCTCGATCAGCGCGGACGAGCAGTGGAACCGACTCGCGGGCCTCGAGCGAGGTGATTTCAAGCTCGTCTATGTGGCACCGGAACGTTTCCGGAGTCGCGCCTTCCGCTCCGCAGTCTCCAACGTCAACGTCTCGCTGCTTGCCATTGACGAGGCTCATTGCATCTCCCAATGGGGACATGATTTTCGTCCCGATTACAGGAAGCTGAAGGACATCCGGCGCGATCTACTCCGCGTTCCAGCGATCGCCCTCACCGCCACGGCAACTCCAGCCGTTCGGGAGGACATCGCCCGCGAACTTGAGATGCACGAGCCCGAGCGAATCGTCACCGGCTTCGACCGCCCAAACCTTCAGATCGAAGTGCGCAGGGTGAGAAGCCGTGCGCAAAAGGTGGAACAGATCGAGGACCTGATCCGCGAGTCGCTCCGCCGGGCCGATAACGAGCAGATCCCGGCCGGAATCGTCTATACGGGCACGCGAAAACACACGGAGGAGGTGGCGGAGGCCCTCAACGAGGGAGAACCAAGACCCCGCTGCAAGGCCTACCACGCCGGACTCGACACCAACGATCGCCGCGAAGCACAAGAGGATTTCATGGAGGGACGGCTTCCGTGGGTTGCGGCCACCAACGCGTTCGGGATGGGTGTCGACAAGTCGGACATCCGTTTCGTCATCCACTACGACCTGCCGGGTAGCATCGAGGCCTACTACCAGGAGATCGGACGCGGAGGCCGCGATGGACAGCCATCGAAGTGTGTCCTACTCTTCGCCGACAGCGACCGCCGGCTCCAGGAGTTCTTCATTGAGGGCTCAAACCCCGACCGCCAGACGATAGATGCTGTCTATCAATTCCTCTTCTCTGTTGGCGAAAATCCAATTTTTCGTACCCTCGCGGAGCTCGAGACGCATTTTCAGGCCGCAAATTATTCGCGCTCGGGCAATCCACTTGTATTTCGTTCCAGCGTGGCAATCCTGGAGCGAGCCGGCGCCCTCGAGCGGCTTGATCACTTCGAGAACCTTGCAGAAGTCACCACAGTGAAGTTGCCCTGGTCCGCCAATCCCTACACCGAGCGGGCCACGGTCAAGCACACACTCTTTGAGGCCCTGGGCCGCGTATTCGGGCGAATTGGTGAGGAGCCAGCGCAGATCTCTCTTGAACGCTGGTCCCGAGAGCTGGGTCTCTCCGAGGACTCCCTCCGCAGAGGACTCGCCCAGCTCGGGGACGACGGCCACATTCGCTACGTGCCGCCCTTTCGTGGCCGGGCGATTCGCCTGCCCCAGAAGCCCCTGGGCCTCGACCAGGTGGGCATCGACTTCAAGGCGCTCAAACGGCGTCGGGAAAACGATGAGAAGCGGCTAGAGGAGATCATCAAGTTCGCCCGTTCGTCAACCTGTCGTCGTGATGCAATCCTGCGCTACTTTGGCGAGGACGTGCCGAAGGAAGAGTGCGGCCGATGCGACATTTGTCGGTCGAGCAGCAATCTTCGGGACACGCCGCGACAGCTCTCCACGGACGAAGTCACCGTCGTGCGAAAAGTATTGAGCGGCGTCGCCCGGGCCCGAACTCGGTGCGGAAGGGGCCGCATCATCGGAATGCTGAGGGGTTCCAGATCGCAGGGCGTTGCCGAGCTCGGCTTCACGAGCCTCTCGACCTACGGCCTCTTGCGCGACTGGACCCAGGAAGAGCTCCAACAGCTCTTCGACGAGCTGGAGGCCGACGGCTTGATCCGGCAAGTCGGCGACAAGTACCCCATGCTCACGCTCACGGAACGCGGCGTGCGGGTCATGAAGGGCGAGGCGGCAGTGAGCATTTCCTACCCGCGGCGGGTGCGGCCCTCTGCGACGTCGAAGCCCGGCGCCGCATCGAAGCCCAGCGCCTCGCCTCGCGTGCCGGGCAAGGAGGATGAGTACGCAGAGTACGATGAAATCCTCTTCGAGAAACTCCGGAAACTGCGCCGTGAAATCGCCGAGGAGCTGGGCGTTCCGGCGTACAGGATTTTCAATGACCGCTCGCTACGCGCCATGGCCCGGGAGCTCCCCACCACCGAGCCTGACTTTCTCAAGATCCCGGGCGTCGGCGCCGTCACACTCGAGCGGTTCGGAAAACTCTTCATGAGGTTGCTCCGGGGTGGGGACCGTCCCCCCTCCCACGGGTGACCGCAATGTTCTTGCTCTCGCGTACCACACCTGCCATTCCCCCCGTGCCGCGCCTGAATCTGCACTTCCCGGACGGAATCTCCCTGGAACCGAACGGCGAAGGCTTGCGGAAGCTATTAGCAGGCAATGCCGGCATTCCCACCCGCCAACAACCCTGCGGACTGATTTCCTAAGACTCTATTGTAAAATAGCTTAAGTCCTTGGACTAGTCCTATCCATCCCTGCGCCCCTGCTTCGAGGCAGTTTCTCATTGACGATACACTACAGAAGCGTGATGATTTCGGCGTATTGCTGGTCCCGGGAAAACCTTTTCTTCCACAACCTCCAAGAGCATGAAATTCACCGCCCTCGAAGAGTACGGTCTGCGCTGTATCCTCCGGCTCGCCCAAAAGGAGATCCAGGAAGCGGCCAAGCTGCCGTGCAGCATGGAGCGTGGTCGGGAGGCTGAAAAACTGGGGCGAGAGTCCGAGACCCGAACCGCTCTGACGATCGGGGAAATCGCAGCCTCCGAAGGCTTGACCGAGCAATACGCAGGCAAGATCGTCCGTGTGCTCCTGAAGGCCAAGCTCGTCGCCAGTGCCCGTGGCTGCAAGGGTGGGTATCGCCTCGCGCGACATCCTGAAGAGATCACTCTCGCCGAGACGCTCGCGGCCCTCGGCGGACGTCTCTTCGACGGCGAAGTTTGCGGCCGGTACACCGGCGACCGGCACGTCTGCGTAAGGTCCACCGACTGCGCGATCCGTTCCCTCTGGCGGGAGTTGCAAGGGATGATGGACCGTGTGCTCGATCGCACAACACTCCGAGACCTCGTGAGCAGCGAGGAGGTGATGAGCCTGCGATTGCGAGCAGAGAGTGAAGAGGCGGAGCCAGCGCCGGCACAGAAAGCAAGCGCGCTCGTCACCGTGGGGAGATTCACGAACAAGAAGAAAGTCGCTATCGAAGAAAGGACGCAACCTAGCCACCAGTCATGAGCAAGAACGACGCACTATTTGTCATTGAAGACCTCCACGTTTCGATCGAGGACAAGGAGATCGTGAAGGGCGTCAACCTCACGATCCGTGCCGGCGAGAAGCATGCGATCATGGGCCCCAACGGCTCCGGCAAGAGCACGCTCACCAACGCCCTCATGGGCCATCCTACCTATTCGGTCACGGGCGGACGCGTCTGGCTTCGCGGCGAGGACATCACAGATCTCGACGTTCACGACCGGGCCAAGAAAGGCTTGTTCCTGGCGTTTCAATACCCCGTGGCGGTGCCCGGCGTGACAGTCGCGAACTTCCTCCGGGCTGCGGTAAAAGCACGCTTCGGTGAAGAGCGACTCAAGACTTTTCGCCAGGACTTGAAGCAGAAATTCAAGGAACTGGAGATCGCGGAGGCCTTCGCCACCCGGTACCTGAACGAGGGCTTCTCCGGCGGCGAGAAAAAGCGGCTCGAGATTCTCCAGATGGCGATGCTTCAGCCCGCAATGTCACTTCTCGACGAGACG
>SXIK01000011.1 GCA_005772855.1 Planctomycetia bacterium
ACACCGACAGGGACGGCCAGGGCGACGCCTGCGAGGACGCGGTCCGTTTCAGCCGAGGGGACGTTGATACGGACGGTAAATTGAACATCACCGACCCGGCTGCCATTCTGCGCTATCTTTTCCAGGCGGCAACCGAGCTTCCTTGCCAAAAGGCTGCCGACGTTGACGGTAACGGGGAGCTCGAAGTGACGGACGCCATTCGCGCGTTGAATTTTCTCTTCCGCGGCGGAACGGAACCCGCCCCACCATTTGCAAGCTGCGGTCTCGATCCGGCACCGCTTGAAGGCTTGCCCTGCGAGTCCTTCAAGCCGTGCGGTTGAATGCTCAAGTAGTCCATACGCTCAAGGGGCAGTTGTTTTCAAGAAGGCACTTTGTCGTCCAGGGTCGAGGGCGCACTTGGATTTGCCAAGAGTCTGTGATATCTGAAAGACATGGAATCACGCTTGGGTATCCTTGAGAAGTTTTCACTTGAGGGAAGAATTGCCCTGGTAACTGCGGGTTCAGGACCCATGTTCGGGCGGAGTATCTCGGAGGGCCTGGCCGAGGCAGGCGCGACCGTAATCACGGCCTCTCGCTCTCTGGAGGCCAATTCGAGGTTTGCCGAAGAACTTCGTCAACAGGGTTACAACGCCCACCCGATGGAGTTAGATATTACCGATGTCAGCTCGATACAGCGTCTACAGGACGCCGTGCTTGAGAAGTTTGGACGTCTGGATGTGCTTGTAAACAGTGCACTGGCGCGGGTGGGTGGTGGTTTTGAGACTCAAACTCCGGATGACTGGCTCTATAGCGCCAGGGGCGACATGGTGGGGCTTTTCACGATCTGCAGGGCCTTCGTTCCAGAGATGGTTCGTCAAGGCCGGGGCTCGATCATCAACATCTCGAGCATTTATGGAGTCGTGGCCAACGACCCCGGTCTTTATGAGGGAACCGACATGCTCCAGCCGCCCCACTATAATTTCGTCAAGGCTGGAATGATCAATTTCACCCGATATATTGCCAATTACTACGGCAAGCGAGGCGTCCGTGCCAACTGCATCTCACCCGGTGGATTTCTTGCCGACCAGCCGGCCCCTTTTCTTGAGAAGTACTGCAAGCGGGTGCCGTTGGGGCGGATGCTTGGGAATGAAGATATCAAGGGTGCCGTCGTATTCCTGGCATCAGACGCCTCGGCATATATTACGGGGACCAATGTCATGGTCGATGGAGGCTGGACATCCTTGTGAGCAGGTGTGATGGCGTCGAGTATATGCTCCGCGCGGCCATGTTTTGGACATTTTGACCAATGTCACCCACCGTTGGTGCCAGACGCGCCCGGCGCTTGTTGAGCGCCGACGCCTGGCCCGGAGCGAGCGCGAAGCACGAGACGGCTGGGACGCCACCCGACGGCCAGTGCGGGGGAGGTTTTCTTTCCCCCCGAAGATGACCAGCGGCGGTAGCGCACGGAGTTTTTCGAAGATTCTAGAAAGAGCAGTCTTCCGTCCATCACTCGTGGCACGTGCTTTCTTTCTGATGCACACTCCGAGGCGGATGTGGATCTCACCCTGGAAAGGGTTCCTTCGGTCCTGGCAGAGCCCGACTTCTTCCGTTTTGTGGCCCGCCAATGGAAGCGTACCCGAGCTGAAGGCCGCACCTCTCGATCCAAGGAGACAGGGAGGCGATTTGAACCAAGCAGCGGACACAATCGGCGGAAAGTAGGTCAGAAGACCTGCATTCAGGCAGCCTTACCGATGGCGCATGCTACTTCTGGAGCAGCTTCAGCATCGCTGTAACCCGTCCGCAGCGCCTTGTGTCGTCAGCGTTGTGGTAAACGCGCAACAGGTTTCCCAGCGTCCGCGCAAGGATCTCACGGTCGGTGAGAGCCAGGAGATGGTCCTCCCGGAAGTCAATCTGTGCCTCTGCCAGGCGGCGCACACAGTCCTTGATGCTCATGAGCGCTCCCGAGTGAAAGGCGTCGACGAAGACCTCATGACGCGCTCCACGGTACTTGACAAGAAAATGTTGCGGCATCCCCACGCCATCGGCGGGCACTCCCACCCTTCTGGCCGTCAACAGGAATACCGTCGAGAGCGTGATCGGAAGGCCCCTCCTCAGATCAAGAACCCGATTGAGGTAGCTGTTCTCAGGGTTGTAATAGTCTTTCGTGTTGCCCTTGAAGCCCAGCTCATGGAAGAGAAGGCCCGAGATCCGACGCACTGCCTCGTCCGAGTTTCGTGCCGTCGCGATTCGCCCCTTGAGTACAAGTGCGTAGCCATCGATCTGCTTCCTGTAGCTGCTCGTATCACACCCGGGGTATTCCGACTCTGCAATCAAGAAGGCTCCGTCTTCGAGGTCCAGAGTCGGCCTGCGACAGAACTCGACCCAGCGGCGAAAAACTTCCCGCCGGCTCCATTCCTTGAGAAACCTGCCTGATTGGGCCCGGACGCGTGAGTCCTCGGCGTCCAGGGCTGCTCTCTCTACCTCCGGGAGGCAGCTCACGCCGATCCGTTCAAGATTTTCCCATACCACCGCCACAATCTTGGGGTCATCGTCCCCCAAGAGACGCACGAGAGCTTGAATGCGAGAGCTGGGGACCTCTGTCGACAGGGGCTTTGTAGGTTCGGTCATGGCCTCGGAGTCCCTCCTCGGGCGCCATCTGGATAGAATTCGACTCTTCCCGGGTTATCCCAGGATCCCCCACTCCCCGGCGCGAGCTTCGCAAAACTCTCGTCCCAAAGCAATCACTTCCTTGAGCGCCTCTTCCATGCCCGCCTTGGGCGTCTCGGCAGAGGCCCAGACCAGCACGAGGGCCCTGACGGTGCCTGGTTTCGTCAGAGTTCGGGGGGAGTCCTGGGTCGGATTGCCAAAAAAGCCTTCGCCGTCGACGAGGGCAATCTTGCCCTCCAGTGGCACAGTTTCCCCGTTCAAGCCGAGGTATGACTCCTCCGGCCGACCGATTCGTACGAGAACGGGGGGCACGATACGGTCCCAGTCATAGACCCCCATGGGGAACTGGTGAACGAGGCTTGCCAGATTGACCAAATCTACAAGCTTCGAGACCTTTGGCAGCGGGCGGTCTTGAACGACCCTTCGTAGTAGCCGCTCCGAAGATGGGCGCGAGCGAGTCGGATCGATGCCGAGACAGTGGAAGAGATTGCGGGTCCGTTTCACCGAGTCAAGCTCCGTGATGGGGCGTTTACCGATGGCTTGTCTCAACTCCAGAGTGACGGCGTCGAACCTCTGGCGCAGCTTCTGCGATGTGGCTCCGTTCACGACCTCCCTGAAAAACACCACGCCAATTCGTGCGATGTCTTCGAGGGAATCCGACGCTTGAATTTGCCTCAAATCCATGGATTACAGCCTCAAGAGTGCCTCTGTGCCAGCGCAAAGGAAATTGAACCAATCGCTTCTGCCTATGTTTGTATCTTAACAGCCCCCGCAAGTCGCCGCGCCGGTCGACTCCCACAAATGCGGTCGGGAGCTCGAGGCGCGTTACAATACGTTTGCGATGTTGAACCCCTCCTTGAGCTGTGGCTCACCAGCGCCTGTCTTTGACCTGAGGACTCCGTTCGGCGTCGAAGTGAGGCTGATGGATTGCCTCCTTGAGGGGCCAGTGCTCCTCGAGTTTATCCGAGGTACCTGGGACCCGGACGCCCGCAGGAGGCTTGCGCGGCTCGCCGAGGTGCGAGAGAAGTTTCTGGCCAGGAGAGCTCGCATCCTTGTCGTCGCTTGCGAGCGTCCGGATTCTGCCTTTCAGTATCTGGAGAAGCACCCGTCTCCACACACCGTGCTCGTCGACCCCGATCGCGTTGTCACGCGTCTTTACGGAGTCCTCAAGCGTTTCTCGCTTCCCGTTCTGAACATCGCCAGGCCAGCGAGCTTCGTGCTGGACCGATGCGGGTTTGTCCGCTACAGGTTCGTGGCGCCGCTTCAGATCCACTCCGCTGACCTGGACGAAATCTTGGCCGTGCTCGGGAATCTTTGAGGTGCAACGTCGTGCTCAAGGCGCTTCCGCAGCATCTACGGCGCAAACCCCACTGCCGACGATTTCTAATATCCCAGGAATGCCTTCCGTAGCCGCAAGTAGTCTTCGGGGTGATCCATGTCCTCACGCACGCCGGCGTTTGGGGTCGGGATGTGAGCAATTCGGGCCTTCTCGATCACGTCCCGGACAGTCTGTTCGGGACCCAGTGACAAGATTTGGCTCGCCAGCGTCCTTCGGCAAAAAATGGGATGCCCCCGCCGGTGTTTGTAACTCAGGATAAAGACGTCGTGTGCGTCCGGATCGAGCTCAAAGGCGTCGCGGAGCAGCTTGTAGTCGTCCGGCGTGGCAAGAGGACAATCGACGGGGTGGATGAAGAAACCCTCAAAAGCCTCGTCCTTCACCGATTCGAGGGCAAGCTGAAGGGATCGAAGCTGCTCGCTTCCCTTCTGAGGGTTCTCGACCCACCTGACCCCGGAAAAGAGAGGCTTCCAGGCATGCGAGGCCAGAACGGCCTGGCCCGACTCTCCGACGACGACCAGGCTCGGCGACACCCCGGCGTTCACCGCTGCGCCGACCACGAGCTCTAGCGCAGTGCGTCCGCCGAAATCAAGCAGTGGCTTTGGCGAGCCCATCCGCTCTGATCGGCCTGCTGCCAGCACAATCTGAAGCGTGGAATGAGCTCTCACCACGGCGGACCTTCACTCCCCGCGCGGGGCGCAGGCGCAGCCTCACGGCCTCCCTGGAGTGTACGATTGTCGTCCAGGGGCAGTTCCGGCGCTTTCGACGAAGCAGTGCTCTCGTTTTGTGGGCTCGCGAAGAAGGAAGTGATCTGCTGTACACATTCCCCGAGGGGCGCCTTCACTATTCGCGTTTCCGGAAGGGAGGCAAGAAACGTGCGGCCGTACGGCTTCGTGAGAATTCTGCGGTCGAGTACGACAACAACGCCTCGATCTGTCTGGGCCCGGATGAGCCTCCCGAAGCCCTGCTTGAACTTGAGTACGGCCTGCGGCACGGTGAAGCTTGTGAAGGAGTTCTCGCCTCGAGCCTCGACCTCCTCCAGGCGTGCCTCCTGAACAGGTTCGGAAGGCACGCGAAACGGCAAGCGAGTCAAGATCACACACTCCAGCGCCCGGCCCTTGACGTCG
>SXIK01000079.1 GCA_005772855.1 Planctomycetia bacterium
AAGACGCAGCGGCAAGGCAACATTGACGAGGACGGAAGCTGGGACCCCATCGATGAGTGGGGAGTCGCCGGCGGACGAGTCTACTCGACCGCGATCGGGGCGATGACCCTGGAGGTCTACTACAGGTTTCGTCGGCTCCAGCAAGGGTCCAACTTTTGACAGCGGCAGGCCGTGGGGGTCAAGAAACTCGATCGCGCCCAGGAGGGACAGCCTATTCCCACCTGTCGAACGGTTCGTCCAACTAGCTGTTCCCGCTTCTTGTGAAGAGGACCAGAAAAGAGACGCCGTTGAAGACGGCGTGGTACAGCATTGCGCAGTAAATCGAGCCCGTGCGGATCGCGATGTAGGCCAGAAGCATCCCCAGAGCCAGGAGAGGCACCAGGGCCCCCAGTGACCCGTGGACTATGGCGAAAAGCACCGAGGAGATGGCCGCCCCCATCCAGGCCCCCCACCGGACTCGGAGCCAGCCCAGAATAAGCCCCCGGAAGAGAAGCTCCTCGGTGATCGGCGCCACCAGAACTCCAAGAACCACAAGAAGCGCCAGGGAGAGCGTGTCGTGCTCCCTGACGGACTTCTCGAAGAGCTGGACAACCGCCTGGGACTCGGGCGCGCTGCCTGTCCCCCCAAGAAGAGCGAGCTGCCAGAGAATCGTCACAGCTCCAAGGGGAAAGAAAGTGATGAAGTAGAGACCCAGCACGGTGGGGACATTCGAAACCGGACATGGCACGAGGCCGAGGGTCGCGAGAGACTGCCCGAGCCGCGCCACCACGAGCCAGTGGACGACCCAGGCTGTGAAGAGGGAGGAGACGATGGTCGTGATGAAGTAAAATCCGGCCTCAACCAGAACGCCCGATTCCTTTAGCCCGGCAAGTGTCGAGCCAAAAAAAATCTGCGCGGCAACGAAACTGAGGACGATCACTACGACTTCGGTCCAGGACCAAAGGGGTGGCTCTTGAGGCCCCGCTCGATGCGTCCATCCAAGGCGAGGGATACGACCCGCATCGATGAGGTACAGAAGAACCACGCAGGGTGCTGCCCACAGAATCGTCGTCGGAAGCGCCTCCCGGAGGAGCTCAATCGTTTCCCTGGGTGGCACGGTCTCTTTCCTTGGCCTCTGGAGTGTCGGGACTCACGAGGGCCTCCGGACCCCCGAGACCATGCCGTCGAGCGGGCTCGAGGCGCTCGCGTAGAGCTTGCGCGGAATCCGACCCGCAAGGAAAGCGTCACGACCGGACTCCACGGCAAGGCGCATGGCCCTCGCCATCCGCACGGGCTCCCGGGCAAGCGCAATGGCACTGTTGAGCAAGATGCCGTCCACCCCGAGCTCCATTGCGATCGTCGCATCCGAAGCCGTGCCGACTCCCGCATCGACAATGACCGGAACCTTCACGGTCTCTAGGATGATTCGGATGTTGAAGGGATTCAAAATGCCCTGCCCCGAGCCGATGGGCGAGCCAGCCGGCATGACGCTGGTGACACCCACTGCCTCGAGCCGCCTCGCGAGAATCGGGTCATCGGATGTGTAGGCGAGCACCGTGAATCCGTCCTTGACCAGGATTTCCGCTGCTTTCAAGGTCTCCACCGGCTCGGGCAGGAGCGTACGCTCGTCGCCCAGAACCTCGAGCTTGAGGAGATCCGTTTCCAGCATCTCACGGGCGAGCCGGGAGAAACGGATCGCGTCCTCGGCGTTGTAGCAGCCAGCAGTGTTCGGGAGGAGGGCAAGGCGCTTTCGATCGATGAAGTGGACCAGGTTCCTGGCAGGGTCGGGGTCAAGACGGCGGACCGCGACGGTCACGAGATCGGCGCCCGAGGCCTCGTGACAGGCCCGCATCTCCTCGTTCGAACGATACTTGCCGGTCCCAACGATCAGACGACTGCGAAACCGATGCTTGCCGAGAACCAAGAATTCGGCGGCTGGATCACTCACTCGTTAACCTCCCCCCACGAAAGTCACCACCTCCACTTCATCGCCCGACTTGAGGCGACGATCGGCATGCGTCCGTCTGGGAACGACAACCCGATTGACCTCAACGGCCACGGCGGTCTCTGGCGCCTTCAAGAGCTCAAGGACATCTCGCACTGTGGGCTGGGTCTCGAAATGGACCTTCTCACCATTGACCGTGATTTCGAACGGGAGCTTGAGCATTAATAGAAGGAAGAATACTTGCGGCGGTCTTGCCGTGCAAGCTGACCTCGTCCGCCAGGAGCCTCATTCTCGAAATCGCCGCCGGCGAGACCAGGGCCTCACGCCCCGTCAAAACCGCCAGACATGAGGGATGATCGCGACCGCCACCGCCCACAGGAGCAGGTTCAAGGGGCCGCCCAGGCGCAAGTAATCGGAAAAGTGGTAGCCACCGGGACCGTAGACCATGAGGTTCGTCTGGTAACCAATGGGAGTGGCGAAGTCATTCGAACCGGCCATCATGATTCCAACGACGAAGGGCATGATGCTCACGTTGAGGCTGCGAGCCGTCTCGATGGCGATCGGAAACAGGAGCGCCGCCGCCGCGTTATTGCTCATGAAGGCGTTGAAGATCATCGTAACGAAGTAGACCGAGGCAAGAGCAAGCCAGGGACTGCCGCCGCTTGAAGCGACTATTGAATCAGCCACCCAGGAGGCAGCATGCGTGGTCTCCAGCGCTCGACTCAGACCGAACGCTGCCGCAATCACCAGCAAGATCTTCCAGTCGACGCTGCGCCTGGCCGAGAACACGCCCAGGCAGCCAGTCAGCACAAGCGCACCGGCAGCCAGAAGAGCCGCATTCAACATGGGCAGAAGTCCCGAGGCGGCCGTGGCAACCATGCTGACCAGAATCATGATCGAGATCCACGCCTTGTCATGTCGAGGCGGTGTATATCCATCAACCGCGCTCACGAGGAAGAAGTCGCGGGAGTTGCGGTGCGTGTCGACAAACGACAGGTGCGCCTCGAGGAGGAGCGTGTCTCCCACCTGAAGGACGATGTCACCGATCTTCTTGCGAATGCGGTGACCGTTGCGCGCCACTGCGATCACCGCTGCCGAGTAAATGGACCGAAACCTTCCCTCTCGGATCGTTCGTCCCACGAGCGGACACGAGTTGGAGACAACAGCCTCGATGAGACAACGCTCGGAGCGCGGCGCGTTCAGCTTGAAGATATGGTCGGTAGCAGGCCGCAAGCCGCGGATACGTTGGAGATCGACGACAGACTCGACCACCCCGACAAAAATGACCCGATCATCCCCCGCAAGCTTCTCGCTCGATGAGACCGCGGGTAACACATTGCCGCCCCGGTGGATCTCCATGAGGTACATGCCCGTGAGGTGTCTCAGGCCGGCCTGCTCGATCGTGCGGCCAACGAGGGGACTCGCGGGCTCCACGATCATCTCGATCGTGTACTCCCTGGGGTCGGAGAGCTCGCTCATGACCGGCTTCCGATCCGGCAACAAGAATCGGCTGACCAGAAGCACATAAACCAGGCCGATGGCAGCGCAGGGAATGCCAACCCAGCCCAGCTCAAAGAGGCCCATCGAGAGAGTCGGATCACGCGCCGTCAAGAGCCCGTGGACGACCAGGTTCGTGCTCGTGCCAATCAGACTGCAAGTGCCTCCAAGGATGGTCGCATAGCTGAGCGGCAAGAGAAGCTTCGAGACCGAGATTCTGTGCTTTTTGGCCCAGTCAGTCACGACGGGCAGCATCATGGCGACGATGGGCGTGTTATTCAGAAAAGCGCTGAGGAACGTCACGGGGATCATCAATCGGCTCTGGGCACCCAGAACCGACTTTGGCCGCCCGAGAATCGGCCTCGTGAGCATTTCGAGTCCGCCCGTCTCCTGCAGACCTGCGGCAACGACGAAAAGAGCGGCGACAGTGATCATGCCTTCGTTCGCCAGGCCGCCAAGCGCGTCAGCTGGCGTCAACACCCCGAGCGTCAGGAGGACCGTGACGGCTCCAATGAGGACGAGATCCGGAGCAATGCGCGTCAACGCCAGCACCAGCGCCACACCGATCACCGTGGCAAGCGTTGTCCAGCCTTTCCAGTCCATCGGAAGTTCGAGAATTTTTCCTTGCAGAGTACGCAGACCACGGCCAATAGTCACGATGAAGAGTGGAAGAAAGTACACGAAATGGCGAGACAGTGAAAGGGCCGAGCGGCACGCCCCGCCCATGGTTTGACGTGAAGGCGGACTTCCCGATTTTCGCCCCGGTTGCCACGGCTCGGCGCCTCGTCTATCTGGACAGCGCCTCAACAGCCCAAAAACCGCTGCAAGTCATCGAGGCCGTCCGACTGTTCACCTCGCACGAAAATGCGAAGGTCCATCGAAACGTCCACTCACTCGGCGAGCGAGCCACGATGGCCTTCGAGCTGGCACGGGTGAAGGCACAGCGGCTGCTCGGAGCGGCGGAAGCTCGAGAGGTTCTGTTCGTGCGGAGCTCCACCGAGGCCTTGAACCTCGTGGCCGAATCCTACGGTCGCCTCAAGATCCAGGAAGGCGACGAGATCGTCCTGACGGCCCTGGAGCATCACTCGAATATTCTCCCGTGGCAAGGGCTCCGGGCGTCTCGTGGCGCCGTTCTGCGGGTGGCGCCACTGACGGAGTCAGGGGATGTGGATCTGGACCAGCTCGCGCGCCTCCTGAGCCACCGAACACGCATTGTGGCCGTTGCCCATGTCTCCAGCGCGGTGGGAACAGTGCTACCCGTGCGTCGCATCGCCGAGATCGCGCACTCCGCTGGCGCTGTCCTGGTGGTCGACGGAGCCATGGCCGCCCCCAGGCTACCGGTCAACGTGCGCGAGATGGGCTGCGATTTCTACGCGACCAGTGGACACAAGCTCTACGGACCCACAGGTGTGGGTGTCCTTTATGGCCGTGCGGAGCTACTCGAGGAGATGCCGCCCTATCAGGTGGGCGGCGACATGGTCCGTTCGGTGCGGTTCGATCACTCCGAGCTCTTACCAATTCCGCAAAAGTTTGAGGCGGGGACGCCCAACATTGAGGGCGCCATCGGACTCGGAGCGGCCATCGATTACTTGCGCGCCCTGGGAATCGAGGAGGTTGCAGCCCACGAAAGTCACCTCCTTGATGAGGCCATCGCTCGACTCAGTTCCATCGAGCGCATCAGGATCCTCGGTCGTCCACTCCTGCGCGCGGGCTCAATCGCATTCGAGGTCGAAGGCGTACACCCGCACGACCTCGCGACCATCCTGGACCAGGAAGGAGTGGCCATCCGGGCTGGGCACCTTTGCGCGCAGCCACTTCTTGAGTCAATGGGTGTGTCAACCGCAGTCCGACTCTCCGTCGGCGTCTATAACACGTCCGAGGACATCGAGGCGCTCGGTCAGGGCGTCGAGCGGGCTATCCGGATTTTTGGCTAGCCTGGAAGGGGCGGCGGCCCGCCGGACCGGGAAAACAGGCCCGAAACCTCGGGAACAAGCTCCGCCGGTTCCCAGCTCGACATGCCCTCTTTCCACACGAGCGTGCCTTGTGTCAGCCGGCCCGACTGGATCTGTAAGCGCAGCCCGTTCAAATCCAGTGGCCCCACTTGCTGCCCGCCCACGCCAATAAAATAATGGTTCGAGGCACCCGGCAGCGGGGGTGGACTACCCCCGGAGCCGCTGGGCGATACCACTGCGGTACCCAGCGATTGGGCCATTCTCTGCCCCATCGCAAACCCCATCCCCATTCCGAGCCCCTCAGACGCACCCCCGCCAGGGTTTGCTGCAGCTGCATGGATCGCATTGGCAGCCTGAAACTGAGTGTAACGACCCAGGTCACCAAAGATGCCCATTTGAGTCCGCCTGTCGAGCGCCTCCTCCACCTGCGGCGGGAGGGAAATGTTCTCAACCAGAAATCTGGAGAGGTCGAGACCATACTGCCCGAACTCCTTCCCCAGCCGTTCACTCGCGAACTTTCCAAGCTCATCGTAGCTCGAGGCCAGTTCTAGAACGGGAATTTTCGACTCGCCCAGGAGGTCACTGAAGCGTGACACGATCATGTTGCGGAGTTGGTTCGCAATCTCCTCGACCTGGAAGTGGCAATCGGTGCCCACAATTTCCTTCAGGAAGGTCTCGGGGTTCGCCACGCGAAGGTTGTAGGTTCCGTACGCGCGAAGCCTGAGCGGCCCGAACTCCAAATCGCGCAGCATGATCGGATTCGCAGTCCCCCACTTGAGGTCAACAAACCGCTTCATGCTGACAAAATAGACCTCTGCCTTGAAGGGCGAATTGAAGCCATACTTCCACCCCAGGACTGTCGCCAGGATCGGCAAGTTTTGCGTATTCAGCGTGTGCGTGCCCGGGCTGAACACATCGGCGAGCTTGCCCTCATTTACGAAGACCGCGTTCTGCGACTCCCGGCAGACCAGCTTTGCCCCCATCTTGATCTCGTTGTTGTATCGAGGGAACCGCCACACCATGGTATCGTGGGAGTCGTCGAGCCACTCGACGATGTCGATAAACTCGCCGCGGATTTTGTCCATGAGACCCATAGTCAGTTCTCCATCCAGTGAGAGATTTCAGGAATAAGTTTCGTTAGCATTGATCGGCATGCTAAATCCCTTATCAGTTTCGTCAGCAGCCCGAGATATTTTCGACGAAATCTTGGGGGAGACGCCGAAATTGGAGCTCACCTGCCGAAAGCCGCGCGATTCAAGGGCCGTCGAAAAACTAAGGAGGTTATCAGACCTCGAGCTCCTGGGAGGCCAAGTGGTTGACATGGACATGGCCCGAGCGGTTCGTGCCGGGCTCCTCTTGCGAGCCGAGCGCTTTGAGGATTCGCATTCGATTTGCCAGGAGATCAAGAGCCGGGAAGGAAGCTACTGGCACGGGATCCTACACCGACGGGAACCTGACGCCCCCAATGCGAGGTACTGGTTTCAGCGAGTCGGGAGCCATCCGATCCTCGAGACGCTGGCGGCGCCACCACGGGGCAGTCTCGTGGTGGCGCAGGAAGCTCTCCAGTGGGTGGCTCCTCACGGCCGCTGGGACCTCCTCCGTTTCGTGGACCTCTGCGTCGCCGTGGCTCTCGAAGGAAAGGATTCTCCGACCGTTGGTGGGCCGGACCCGACGGTCGAGCAGCTCGAAGAATTGCAGGAATGGGAGCTCCGCTCGCTCCTCGGCCACTGTTTCCTGGGAGCCTTACGGACCCCCGGCAGGTTGAAGAGGTTTTCATGATGCCAGGACGCACCCACTGGCGCGTGCGATGGCTGTTACTTCCAATCTCCTTGGCGGTTCTTTGCGGCTGCAGTGAGATCCGTCTCCGCGAGGCGATGGGACACGTGCAGTTGCGCTACAACAAGCTCCAGCAGGAGCTTGAAGCGGGGGCGAATTTTGCATCTCGAGACGCAGCGACCGAGCTCGAACGAGCCCTCATGGCACCCGCCATAGCCGAGCGCTCTCCCCACGCGGGCGACAAGGAGTTCGACAAGCTCCTCAAGGAAGCGATCGGCTCGACGCAACGGGTGAGGAAGGTGGCCGAGCGATTTGACAGGGAAGCCCTCTCAAACCTGCGCGGCGACATCACGAGCCGGTGCGATGCCTGCCACAAGGCCTACCGTCACCCGTGACGAGCGGAGAGGCTCTCAGCAACCCCGCTGAAGTACAACCCAGGCCCGCAGGAACCGTCGCTCCAGAAGATCCTCGTCTCTGATGAGCACGAAGAGTCGAACCTCGTCACCAGCGACGTTCGAGAGGTGCGGCTCGCCGCCCACCTGCCAGAGGAGACGCCAGCCAGCTCCCTGCGGCAAGGCTGGAGATCGTGGCCAAAGTCTCAACGTGATCCGGTCAATTGCCTCACGTGCGTCTCCGTCAAGCCAATCGGCAGGCCCGAGCAGCCTGTGCTCGGATGGAGGTCCGAGGCTGGCCGAGAGCCGGTCGAAGTCGAGGAACTCGCTCTCCGAGAGGTTGCCCAGAAGAAACTCGGCGTCCACCTCCGAGGGTAGTCTCCTCAGCCGCGACGCTCCAAGAAGCCATGCCCGGGCCCCAATGTCCGAAAAATCGCGAGGCGGAGCAATTTCTTTCAGTCCCTCGAGGCTCGGCGCCCAGAGCAAACGAAAGTCGTAGCGATCCTCCAGCCGGCTCCCATCCGGCATGGAATCGAAGTTGTAGAAGAGCGACAGGAGGCCGTGGTCGGGAAGCGGAGGCAAGATGCCGCACTCGGCCGACACGATGCTCAGATTGATCTGCCCGACAAAGCCGAGCGGGCGACCGTCGGGACTTCGAGGCCAATCCCCCACGTGCTGTAAACAAGGTCTGCCAAGAAGCCGCGAAGCCAAGGTTTCCACTGGCCCTTTCGGGGAGACGAGCTTCAAGTCAATGCACGGCGCGAGCATCGCATGGAGGGCCTTCTCATGCTTCTTGAGACTGTCAGGAATATCGAAAGGTAGTTGGCTCACGAGTTATCGCCCTTGGGCGGCAGGCAAATAGCCCGCAACCTTGTCTCCTTTCGGATGCAAGTTCATCCAGTCTTGAAGGCATATTACGGGCCGCGCTTGCCCGATCGGAGGATGTCACCTAATCTTCTGAGGAAATTCTCCTCGTGGACCCTCAAGAGTGTTGGGAACCAAGGTTTCACAAAGCAAATTGAATCCCGGGTCTGCTCGATCTGCACGCAACGGGTCAGGCAATGCAACATCGCAGGCAAGGGGTTCGCAGCCGGTCCCAGCCACTGCTGCCGGCGCAGCCGTCAAGGAGCTCATCCGTGCACTTGGCGTCGCAGCAAAGAATTATCAGCTCTATCCGACTCATGGACGTGTCGTGGCGCAGTCCCTGTCGGCTCTGCTCGACGCGCTGAATTCCGCCCTTCAGGCAGCGGGCTCGCCCATCGAGATTCTGGTCACACAGCAAGACCTCATTTTCAGGGAAGAGATCGTTTACCACGAGGAAGCTCGCGGGACGAGCCTCGCGAATCGGCTCCACACGGATACCGTTCGCAAGCTCACGTTCGTCGGGGGCGTAACCTCCGACGAGCTGACTCGCCTCCTGGGCTGCTTCAGGGAGGCTCGTGTCTCGCTCGAGGATGGAGATGACTTCAGCACGATATTCTGGGCCAAGGATATACAGCACATCTCGATCGAGACGGCCGATGACTTCACGACAGAGGAAGCCCTGGCCCTCCTTCCCGTCTCGATCGATGGGGGGCTGTCGCTGGATTCAGAACGGTTCAAACTCTCGGAAGCGGAAGAGACGTCACTGCGAGAGGCGCTTGCAAATCGGCAGGAAACCCCGCAAGGCGATTCCACCTTCGAGCTGACCCCGGAGGAGCTCTCAAGAATCCAGGAGCTCATCTCCGCGGAAGAAAACTATTTCCCACTTTACGACTTCATCGACCTTCTCTTCGAGCACATGGCTCGATCCCGGGACTCGGTGGGATTTCAAGGGGTCGTGAAGGTCGTGGTCGCGATCCTCGAGAAGATGATTGGAAGCTTCGATTTCGAACACGCGCTGGGCCTCATGCATAGGCTCTTCGAGCCGCGAAAGGATGACCCAAACAGGAACCAATACACAGTCATGGCGACTGTGATGCAGGGGCTGTCAAACCAGGAGACTTTTGCGGCGCTCGGAACTTTTCTCAAGGAGACCCCCCATCTTCCTCACGATCACGAGGTGTTTCGTTTCATGCAGACGCTCGGAATCAATGCGCTCCCCAACCTTTGCGGCCTCTTGACTCATGTCCAGCATGCAAGCGCCGTCGCTGATGTGCTGATCGCTCTGGGTTCCGGCTGCGGTGATGTGTTCTCGCAGTTCCTCACAAGCCAGGACTCGCAAGTCGCGAGATCCATCGTGCAGGTAATTCTTAAGACAGACCGCAGGAATGCCGTCGAGCGCGTGGCTCAGACCCTTCGCCACCCGGACGAAAACGTGCGCCTACACGCCGCAAGGGCTCTGCTCGAACACGGGGATGAAAGAGCCGCGCCATTCTTCCTCAAGATCTTGAAGGGAGAAAGCGGCCCCCTGGTCTTGATCGCCATTCAGTTCTTCGCGAAGGTAGCGAGCCCTGTTGCGTTTGAAGAACTCAGGCACTTCATCGAGTCGAAGCGCTTTGCCGCCCTCGACAACCAGCGGCAGGAGCTGATTTTCAAGGCCTTCGTGCTGGCCAACTCCAGCTCTGCATTCCGCTATCTTGCGGAGGTGGTCCTCAAGTGGCGAATCACCCTCGGCAAAAATAGCGTCCGGAAGAAAGCCGCAGCCCTACGCGCCCTGGCTCTCTACCGCGAGGAGCCCGCCATCGCGATCCTCAGGCGATTCTCAAACTCGGGGATTAGCGTTTTCGCTCAGGTGGCACGACGTGTCCTCGACATGATCGAGCACGAGTCGCCCCTTGCGCACGGATCCGCCAGGATCATGATCCCTCCCGGGGCGAGGCCAGAGAAGACACATGGATAGGTTGACGACTGGCCGCTCCAAGGCACCGCCTCTCATCGCAAGCGCCGTCCGGCTGCATGGCAGGACTCTCGTGACCAATCTCACCTTCGCGATCAAGACCGCACGGCTCTATTCGTTCGCCCACTCCAACGTGGCCGCAGCTCTCAACGAGTTCAAGGAGAGCCTGAGCGCATTCACAAGCCAGGCGGGGTCAGCGCTACACCTGCTTGGAATGGACGATTCCCTTTCTCTCAACGAAGTGCGCCTCAAACCCGACTTCTCAAGCGCTCAGAGCTTCCAGTTCATTCTTGATCTACTGAAAGCGAACGACGTTGGAGAGCTGTCAATTCAGCCCGCCGTTGGGCGCGAGGAGCTCGAGGCGTTGGTAACGCTCTTCAACACACACCGGCCAAACCCTGACGAGCCCTGGACCTCCTTTGCGGCCGCCGCGGCGAAACTGCAGCTTCCCAATATTGGGCTCGCGCGGACGGGCGAGCGCAAGGCAAGCCTTCTGGACGACAAGAACGGCCGCATCATCACCATGGGTATCTACTTCAAGACCATCTCCCATGTGGACGCCGTCCTTGGCGCCGTGAGATCCAGGAAGCCGCTTCACTTCAGGCAACTCAAGCATGCCATCCAGACGATGGTGGACATTACGCTGTGCGGTGAGCACGTGATGCTCTCTCTCGCCAACGTGAAGGGGTACGGCGAGCCCGGCTCCAATCACGCCGTCAACGTCGCCATCTTCTCGATCGCCCTCGGATTGAAACTGGGCCTCCCGAAAAAGCACCTCGGCGACCTGGGAATGGCCGCCCTCCTGCACGACATCGGCAAGGCAAATCTCCCCGAGCATCTCCGCAGTGTAGGTCAACACGATGTGCCCTCGAGCGATGCAGACGCCTACGCTTCGCATGTCCATGCCGGCATGGACGCTCTGCTGAGCGAGCACATCGCCGAGTCCTGCGTGCGGAGCATCAACGTGGCACTGCTTCACCATTACCGTTTTGACAGGACAGGTTTCCCAAGGCTCCTGACTGCAAAGGAGCAGGACCTGTTCACGAGAATTGTCGCTGTCGCCGATTTCTATGACAATGCCACGACACCGCAGCAGCCCGTTCGACCTGCCATGGAGGCCGAACGCGTCATGCACTCACTTCTGGACGGTTCCGGAACGGAGTTCGATCCCATCGTGGTCAAGGCCTTCGTGAACCTCATGGGGCTCTATCCCGTGGGTAGCATGGTGCGGCTGAACACGGGTGAGCTTGCCATCGTCCTTGAACCTCCCACAAATCCGCGGTTCCTGGATCGCCCCCGAATAAAGCTCCTCTCGGACTCCATGGGGAACCCTGTCGAGGAGTTTGCAAACCTCCTTGACCTCGACTCTGGCGGGCGTTTCCGGAGAAGCATCTTGAAACTCTGTCAAATGGAACAAGTCCAACTGGACCTTGGCGAATACCTGACGGTGATTTGATTGCCCCATGGAACCCACCATCATCAACAACCGCTACCGAATCGTGCGGGAGCTGGCTCGCGGGGGAATGGGCCGGGTTTTTCTTGTTGAAGACATCCATCTCGACGGTCGAAAAATGGCGCTCAAGACGATGCTCCCGGGGCTCACCAGCGCCACGTTCCTTGAACGTTTCCGCGTCGAGTTTGCGGGACTCGCAAGACTGACACATCCCAACATTGCGACAGCTTTTGATTTTGGCCAAATCGCGAGCACGGGCGAGCACTTCTTCACCACCGAGTTCATCGACGGCGTTGATCTCTACACGGGCACCACGGACGCCTCCGTGGACCAGATCCTGAGCGTAACCACGCAGCTGCTCCGTGGACTTGATTTCATCCATTCGCGCAAACTCCTCCACAACGACTTGAAGCCTTCCAACATACTCCTTGAGCCCCTGATGAAGTCCGGGGACGACAAGGCCCTGGAGAGCCTCACAAGGCTCGAAGCTGCAATTTTTGGCCAGGCAGTCCGAGTCCGCATCATCGATTTCGGACTCCTGAGTGCCGAAAACACTGCATGGAGCAAGGTTCTCGGCACTCCCCACTACATGTCTCCGGAGAGGATCCGCTGCCAAGAATCTGATCGGCGAAGCGATCTGTACTCGGCGGGAATCGTGCTCTACACAATCTGCGCCCGCGCGTTGCCGTTCAAGGCACCGGACAACGCCAGCTACTTGAAAAAACAAGTCGAGGAGCCCGCCCCGGGCCTGGCGACAAGGCGCCCGGACCTTCCTCGGCCCATGGCCGACCTCGTGGATCGACTTGTCCGAAAAAGTCCTGACGAACGTTTCCCGAGCGCGCGCGCCACCATTCAATTCCTTGACGATTCCCTCTGCGGCACCAGCGTTGTTGAGGTCCACTCGAAGGCGCACGGTCTGGCCACAGGAGCTCTCTTCGGGCGCGGGAAAGAGACCAAAGTTCTTGAGGACATGCTTGAAGCGACCGTCCAGGCCCGGTGCGAAAGCCCCTGCCTTGTCGTCGAGGGAGCGCCCGGCAGCGGAAAGACTCGTCTGGTCGATGAGCTGCGAGGGTCGGTGCAGGTGCAAGGCGGAGCCTTCATCAGCGTGAGTGGCGTTGCGGTCGAGGGGCACCTGCGCCCCGTGGCAGAGGCCGTGCTGCGAGGACTCGAGACGATCGGTGCGTCTCAGCTCGAGGCACTGTCGAAACCTCTCACGGCAACCGGCGCAGAGGCCTGTTTGGATCTGGCCGACGGTCTGGAGCGCTTCGTGCTGGATCAGGCAAGGAGAAGACCGATCGTGATCCACTTCGATGACTTTCACAACTCCTCCGGCATGCTGCGCAGTTTCGTGCTGGGGCTTGTGAACTCGACCCACAACGAGGTGAAAGGAGACTCGCCAGCAATTCGTCTCCTCATCATCGTCTCCCAGCGACCATCTGCGCGCACAACGTGGCTATCGCAAAATGGATTCACAAGCTTTCAGCTTCACCCATTCACCCAGGATGTAGCGATCAACTTCCTGGAGCGGCTCTTCGCGCAGGAACAGATCCCCCCTGGAGTGACTGAACCGATTCTTCGGATTGCCACAGGCAACCCGGGGCTGCTCCTGGAGCTCGCCAGAGAGCTTGTCGAGAGAGGCCTCGTTCGCCACAACGGCACGAAGTGGATCTTTCCTTCCACGCTGAGCGAGGTTCCGCTTCCGACGAGCCTCACCGGGATCCTCGAGGAGCGGTTGCAGTGTCTCGATGGACCGTCACAAGCCCTCATGGAATGGATTGCCTGCACACCCGACTCGATGGACTCAAGAGTCCTGGGCCGCTGCGCCTCGATGGATGACCAAGAGCTCGGCCCCCGACTCCAGGAGCTGGCCGGTCGCGGCATGGTGACCCTGGAAAACCCGGGAAGAGACTTGGATCAGCGGTGCTCACTTGCCCACCACGACCTCCGCGCCACCGTGAGAGATCGAATGGAGCCCGAGAGGAAGAAGTTCATGCACCAGGGAATCGCCCAGGCCGTCGAGGAGGCGGGGGATGAGTCGGGAGCCCACGACGAGCGCACCCTGGAAGCGCTCGCTTACCACTGGCTCGAGGCTGGCAACACCGCGGGCTTCCTGCGCTATGCCCCACGGGCAGCCCTGTCGTTGCAACGAGGAGGCAACTTTGCCCAGGCAACGAGTTACCACAAGAGGATAGCGGACGCGATGCCGGAAAACGCCGCGGCCAAGAAGATCCAGAGCCTGGCCCGCCTGTCGGAAATGCACGAGCTGCTCTGGGATCTCGATCAAAGCCGCCAGGACCTGGAGGCGATGCTCACTCTGGGCCAAAATCTGCTCCGGCCCGGGGATCGCTCTGCGATCCACCGCAGGCTCGCTTGCCTCGAGATCGCCTCGCACGCTCCGTTGAAGGCGCTCGCCTCGCTCCACGAAGCCCGGAGACTGCTGGGCTCTGGCCTTGACGCTCTCTCCACGCTCGGTCTCGATGCGCCCGAGGCGTTGGCAGCGTGGCTCTCGGGGGACAAGAGACGTTGCTGGGAGGCACTCGGTCGCGCCGAAAAGCTCCTGAGTAGCTACATTCCAGGCAACCCCAGGGAGAAGGCGCTCCTGGCCAGCGCCGCAAACCAGGTCGCAAGCCTTCACCATCAGATGGGACACCTCAAGAAGGCTCACGATATCTACCTGCAGCAGCTAGGATTCATTGAAGAGCTCGGAGCAATCCAGGCCGAAGCGGCAACTCTGTCGGCCATCGGAGGGCTCTTCCTCGATCTGGGCGAGCCCTCCAGGGCCCTGGAGAATCTCACCCGCTCCCTCGACCTTTCAAAAAGGGCAGGCGATCGAAGGACCCTGTGCAAGGCTCGGGATCGGCTTGGCGAATACCACCTGCGCCATGGCGATGTGAAGAGCGCTCTACTCGCCGCGCAGGCAGGGCTCCAGGACGCAGAGACCCTTCGGAGTCCATCGGCCCGGGCCAATGCGCTGCGTACTCTGGGACGCATTTACCTGCGCGCCGGACAAGATGCCGATGCCGAGCAGGTCACCAGGGAGGCTCTCGATCTGCACCTGACGCAGGGGGACACACTCGGTGTGCCTTTCTCGAGGGTCGAGCTCGCGCGCGTGCTCTTGTCCCGGGGAGAAACGGGCCCTGCAAGGGATCAGGCATCGCGTGCGAAGGAAGAGGCTCAGCGAATCGGGATTGCTCTGGCTGAGGGTCTGGCGCTCCTCCTACTCGCCGAAGTGGCCGCGAGGGAAAGCGACGAAGCCGAGGACTCACTCCTGGCCTCTGCATCCGAGATCTTTGAGACCTCCGGTTACAGGTACGAACTGTGCGAGTCTCGGGCATGGAGGTGCCTGCGTGCGCTAACCCAGGGCAAGGTTGCCCTGGCGACCCGGGTCCTCGAAACCCTGGCTCCCTGCGTGGCAACATCTGGATCCGAAGAGCATCGATTATGCCTCCGACTGATGCAGTCCCTCATCCTGCTCGAGGAGGGCAACATCGTGGAATCCTTGCGGTCGATCTCCGACATCGAGACCCGTGCCCGTAACGCCGTGTTGCCGAGGCTTGCGAAAATGTGCAAGGATATGATCCGACAAATCCAGATCGAGGCGACGGCAAGTTAGAGGGTCATTAGCTTTGAAGAGCGAACATGCTTCACGTTCGTGGGTGGCCGTGCCCCCACTTTCCCTGGCAAGGGGGGCTGAAAGAACTTCCACGGCCGCGCGACACGCGCCCTCCCCCACCCCGGCGCCTGAAAGGCGCCGGGGTGGGGGAGGGATCTCGCTCTCAGCTCATGCCTTGGAGGAAGGGGTTCGAGCGACGTTCCTCACCGATCGTCGTGTGTGGCCCGTGGCCCGGATAGACAATCGTGGCGTCGGGAAAGACGAGGAGCTTGCGTCGGATCGAATCGAGGAGAGTCGTCGCGTCTCCGCCGGGCAAGTCCGTGCGGCCAATCGACCCCTCAAAGAGGGCGTCCCCCGTGAAGAGCACGTTCCCGACCTCGAAGGTCACGCCACCTGGCGAGTGGCCCGGAGTGTCATGGACCTTGATGTCGAAGGGCCCCGAGCCAAAGCGGAAGACAAGCCCATCCGAGAGCTTGCCATCGACCTCGGGGATCGGGGGCGAGGCGAGCCCGAACATCGCTGCCTGTGCAGGGATCGACTGGAGCAACCGCAGCTCCGCCGGGTGCAAGTAAAATGGCGCCCCCGTCGCCTCTTTCAACGCCTCTACCGCCCCCACGTGGTCAATGTGAGCGTGCGTGTTCAAGATGTAGCGTAGCTTCAGCCCGCGGTCCTGGATGATTGCGAGCAGGCGCTCTGGCTCGTCGCCAGGGTCAAACGCCACGGCCTCGCCCGTCTTTCTCTCGACCAGGAAATAGGAGTTTTCGGAAAAAACTCCGACTGTCTCGCAAAGTACTTCCAATTCCATTCAGGGCTCCCGGCTGCTTTCAGCAACAAATCTCCTACTTGCACAAAATTTCTCACAAGACACGCGTATCATAGAATCACCGAGAACCTCGACTTTTGCTGCTGCCTCACGTACGTGTGAGTGATGTCCATCATGCCACTGGGCTCTCCCTTGCCGTTACGAGCCAGCCACTCCTGGCCTCGCTGAAAGAAGATCTCGAATTCCTGGGGAGTCATCTCCTTCGCGAAGTAACTGTCACGCCGGACCGTGTAGAGTCGACAGATCGGTGCGCCCTTTTCGATAACGATGCGCTTTTCCGTGGGACTTAGCTCAAGCACGCAGTGCCAGGGATAGGAAGCGGGGTACCAGTCCGTGTCGACGAGGACCGTCAAGGCCTTGAAAGGCCTCGTCAGGTTGGGAATATCCCCAATGAATAGCAGTTCGTTGGGGTCGGTGGAGAGGTAGAGAAAAGTTGAGACCTTGACTTGGTTGCGAATCTCGGGGTAAACGTCCGGACTGATCACGTGCGGGAGCGCCTGATCTTTTTCCCAGAACCAGGCATTCACCTGCGTCATCGGCTCACCGTCGCCCTCAAGGCACGCTTCCCCAGGGCCGTGTGAGTGGCCTTCATGCTCTTCACCTTCAGCACCTGACTTGAAAAGCCAGTCGCTCTCGATTTCCACCTCCTTTTCCAGTCTCCAGGCGCCACTCTTCTCCCGCTCGAAGACCATCTCGAAGCTGGCCACAACGTCCCACCCGAACGCGTTGGCTGCCCGCAGGGGCGGGCACTCCTCCGGCCAACCGCGCCCCGTTGGGCGCTTCACGTAAGCCTCCCTCGCCGCCGCAGGAGAGGCAATCTCGGACGAAAACTTGTAGAAGTGGAGCATGTGTAGGTCCATGAGCAAGTGGGTAAGGCCGAACCAAAATGGCAATTCGCTCCGAATTGGAAATTGAAATCAGCGGGCTTTCAACTTTAATGCGTCGCCTTATGGTCGTGGATAAAGGCTTCGTCTCCAATCTGATCTCCGCCGGGTTCTTTGGGGTTGGACTCATCCTTCCCAGGAGCCTATTTCAGGAAATCGTCCTCAACACCGGCCTCTTCGCTTTCTCCGGTGGCATCACCAACTCCCTCGCAGTCAAGATGCTCTTCGATCGGATCCCGGGTTTCTACGGCAGCGGTGTCATCCCTGCCCGCTTCAAAGAGATCCGGCTCAAGATAAAGGCGCTCATCCTCGAGCACTTCTTCGACGAGTCCTATCTGCGCCAGTTCTTCACGAGCCGTGAGACGCCCATCGACTGGAGCCGCTACGTCAAGTCCTCCGGCAAAGCCTCGAACCCCGTGGCACAGTTCATTGAAACACAGTGGGACCATTTGGCCTCGAGCGAGGTTGTGCAACCGATCATCGACCAGCAGATCGAGAAGCTCATGGACTCGTCGATCGGTGGACTCCTTATGATGGTGGGCCCCAGCACGATCCAGCCCGCCGTGACGAAGTTCGTGAACGCGTTCCTCGGCTCGATGCAAACGAGAGTGCTCGAGTTCGCATCGAAGGCCGAAGCCAACGGGATTCAAGTCAAAATCGACGAGGAGCGTCTCATCGCCGACATTCGCTCCAATGTGGACGACCTCCTGACGAAAAAACTTGCACAACTCGACGCCATGACCGTGAAGCGTATGATGGAGGACGTTATCCGCTGCCACCTGGGCTGGCTGGTCGTCTGGGGAAACGTGTTCGGCGGTTTGCTCGGCTTCGTGCCTGTACTGCTGGGGCGTTATTGGCGTTAGCAGCCCTGTGAGCAAGTCGGCGCAGATTTTTCGCCCAAGTCGATAATGAAGTGCGACCCGGGCGAGTGAGGCGCAGACACTCTGTTTTCGGGCAACGTGGCCCGATAATTGCTTGTCCGTCGGTGGAACGAGTTGCCAGCGTAGAGGTAGAATTAAAGGCACGATTCAACGCAAACTTGAAAGAACGGCAAAACCTTCCCCATGCGGCACCGCGGATTCCTGCTCATTCTCGCCGCAACGGCGCTCGGCTCGCTCGTACTGGCGCTGTCGCTGCATCAGAAGATTCAAGAAGAGCGCCTCGCCCTGGTCACACGCGAAAGCACCAAGAAACTTGCAGGCGCCCAAACCTCATGGACTCCACAGGAGGCCGATCCACTCGGGGCAAGCTCCAGGGCCGCCGAGGTACTGGCTCAAGAGCTAGAGACTTCCCTGGGCGAGATCAAGGCAGGGGTTACCGACCTCAAGACGCAGATGGCTGCTCAAAACACGACAATCATGTTGCGACTCGAGGAGATCCGCAGCTCCAGAGACGCTGTCGCGCAGATCACAAGCCAGTTGTCAGGTCTCGAGTCGAAGCTGAAGGAAAAGGAAGCCCAGATTCAGGACGCTTCCTCTGAACGTAACCGGCTCACAGAGGACCTCAAGCAGCAGCAGGCGAATCTGGAACGACTCCGGCAAGCTCTGGCAGCCGAGAGGGACAGCCCCTCGGGCTCCACCCCGCCTAGGCCCGGCATCGAAAATCGCACCCCACCGGTCGTCCCCGTGAGGACAAGAATCGAGGCCGTTGAGGCCTCCGATGAGGTCGTGGTGCTGGGTGCGGGCAAAATGAGCGGGCTCGAGACGGGCCACGTGCTCTTCGTCTCCCGTGAAGGAAAGCCAGTTGGCCGAGTACGGGTGATCAAGATTTACAACGACTTGGCAGGCGCCGAAATCCTCGACACCGAACTTGACGAAACTATCCGCCGCAATGACAAGGCCTCGACAGAAGCCGCCCCTAACGAGTCGAAACCGACTATTTTGCCGATTCCACTTACAAGAAGAGACCCGCCGCCACCGCCGCCACCGCCGCCGGGCGGAAACGCCGAGAAGTGAGATTCGCCGGGGGTGGACCTCGGGCAGCGCTTCTGCCCCCTCTCGTCCCTCCCCCCCTTGATGCAACCGGCGTGGTACGTCTGGCCAGGACGGGACTGGGTTATACCGCACGCGGGCAGTGATGAGACCTTTTGCAGCCTGCGAAAGGTTGCGGCTGCTCGCGCCAGAGGCGCCCGGCGCCCATCATGCGCCGAGGAGGGGGTTTGCGGCGAGCTGGCGGCGCCGCAAACGGCTCGGAGGGAGCCGGCGCCAGCGAGCGCTGGCGGCTCCCGAGAGCCTGGCCCGGAGGCGCACGCGCAGCGCGCGACCGGAGGGTCCGCGTGTCGGTGTTGCCGCCACCCTCGCTCGGCTCGGAGGCGAGCCGTCGTGGGGGAGGGTCCGCCTCCCCCCACCAGCAGAAACGAGCAGCAGACTTGAGATGGTCTTCCTCTGCCCATTCGGAATGTCTCATGTGTGGGCGCGCGAGGTATAGTGGTGCGAACCCCGCTCAGGGGGATTCTGCTCATTTTTATGGATTCTCTACGACCTTCCACCGAACGTCCCGTGAAAATACGCGGGGACTCCAAGAAATTTCGGTTGACGCTTCCGCGTCACGGTGCTAAAAGTAATCCAATTATCTAGCCCACAACTGCCCCGGAGGTCGGCGGTTCCCCAAAGTTCCGCCGGCCTCTTTTTGAAACTCTTTCTGATCGAAAAGACTTCAGCAGTTTTTCCAAAGGCTCTGAACAGAGTTTCAAGAGAGTTAAGAGCGTGCAGGCACAAGAACCGATTTGTTTTTGTCTCGGCTGAGTAAGTCAAAAAAGCCCACAACTGCCCCGGAGGTCGGTGGTTCCCCAAAGTTCCGCCGGCCTCTTTTTTTTCTGTTCACGGCAGTGGCGCGACGTGGGTGGCCTTTGCTCGCCAAGGGCATGAAGTCACTTTTGTCGGGAGTTGTTCCAGGGCGCACGAACGGACTACCGGCCGGCCTGTAAGCTGCCTGCCGCGAACGGAGGCCGTGGTCGGGCCGGTTTTCGCCGGCGCGAAGTTTCGATCCCGCAACTGTCGGCACTCCGCACGCTGGCCCTCCGAGCTGTTGCCTTGAGCATCGCAAGAATGGCTTCAAGTGTTATCAGTTCATGCCCCAACCCGGCGCGGGGTTGGATTTATGGAATTATTTTGTTGAAACAGACAGACTTCTTCTCCTACAACATCGCAGGCGTCCCGGGGTTTGAAGGCGATCAAGGGCTTCCTGT